>NZ_DBNGVP010000024.1:0-47919 GCF_057119385.1 Archangium sp.
GCCAGGCAAGAATGAAAAGACAAAGCTGGGCCGCATCTATGCGACCTACACGAGGCTCAACAGGAATACCCACCGCTACTACTCGGGGCGAACCAGCATGGTCGTCGATCTCACCAGACCCCTCGAAGAACAGGTGTTTCTGGCCGTTATTCTTCGATCACGGAATCATCACATCGACGAGAGCGACGAGCCGAAGGGGGCTGTGTTCACCCCGCCGACGGTTGATCAATTCGATGTCGGGGCTGCCATTGACTATGGCCGAAGATATGACGACGCCGCGTATTGGCGGATCTGCGGAAGAGAGCAGCAGTTGATTGACTCCCATGGAGGCGCCTGGTCCGACACCGGGAAGCCCTATCGGACCGAGAATGTCTTGCGCGGTGTGGCGAAAGACAATCCCCGGGGCAGGCGGTTTCACGCCGCGGCCACGGACGTCTGGGGTCAACTTCATCCTTACACGGGATACTAGAAATGGCGAAAGTGCGCTTGTATAGACCGGGATCGTTTCTGCGAATTCCACTCGCCGACGGTTCTTTCGGCTACGGGAGGGCGATTGCGCGAACGCATGATGCCTTCTACGAGTACAGGACTGAAAGCCCTGACGCGGACCTTGATCGGATCGCCTCCAAGCCCATCCTCTTCAAGGTGGCTGTCCGCCATTTGGAGCCGGGGTCGTGGGAGATCATTGGATGGAGAGAGATTGAGGCGTCGCTGGCTCAACCGATCGTCCAATTCAGGCAGGACGTGGGAAACTTCCGTCGCTGCAAGATCTTCGACACCGAGGGCAATTCGAGAGATGCCGAGCCCCAGGAGTGTGTCGGGCTCGAGCGAATGGCCGTCTGGGAGCAGTCCGATGTCGAGGAACGCCTGCTGGACACCTTCATGGGGCGGCCCAATTTCACGGTGGAGCACCTGAAAGTACGCCTGCAGTAGGCGGACTCCGAACCCTGGCGCCCCCGGCCACACCGGCCGGGATTGGACGCGCGGGGCTATTCTCGAGGGCCGGAGAAGTGAGGAGCACCAGCGTCGCTTCGCTCCGATGATCGGCTTGGCTCACGCGACGCCGAGGTCGGGTTGGTCGGCGCCTGCTGGTTGCCGCACGAGCTGAAGGCCCCGTGAACGGACCTGAAGGCACGGGCCGGAAGGGTCCAGCGGCAAGGACTCGAGCCAGGCGGAGGAAGCTCGCGTGCGCACGACACGGAGGAACGGGGACAGGAGGAGGTGGCAGCCCGTCCGGGAGCCCCCCCTCCGTCCTGGGGCAGGACCTACCTCCGGCAGTCGACGTACGTGGAGTTGGGCGTCCCCTGGCACTTCGACGGATTCGAGTAGGTACCGACCTGGGTCCAGCCCACGGGGCAGGCAGTCCCGCACGGCTGCACGTTGTCCCGGGGCGTGACGTCCTGACACGAGGTGGCGCGGCCCCCAGTGCCCAGACAGCCCTCGATATAGGTATGCCATACTGGATACCTGTTGGGGGCCGGGCAGCCTCCCGTCGTATTCGTGGAGGAGCTGGAGAGCCATCCACAACTCCAGACATCCGCCTGGGCCGTGACGATGCGCTCTTCCGGAGCCCTCTCCGGCGGCTCCACGCGGATGCGCTCTGGACTCCCCTCGTCGGTTCCGCACCCCAGGCTCAGGAGGAGCGAGGTCGCCAGCAGGGAGGCACCGAGAGACTTGGGTAGGGTCATCATGTTTTGTCCTTGGCGGTTCTTTTCATGCTCGACCGCGAGAACCAGAGGACCATCCAACCGTTACACCCTCATCACACCGCCTGGGCCGTGAAAGGCCCGTGGACGCCGGGCGAACTGATTCTCGTCTAAATTCACTTTTCCTGTTTTGTGACGTTTCCCGTGATGTTCTTGTGATGCGACCAGTGGATAACGGTTTCAACACCGGGCGATGGGGCCCGGCACACACTGGAGTTGACATGAACTTCCCGAAGCGCTCCTCATTGCTGACGTTGCCCCTGCTGTGCGGCCTCGCCGCTTGCGGAGGCGCCGAGACCGGCTCCGACCCTGGTGTGAGCGACATGGCCCACCCCGGGGTGATGGAGCCCGAGCCCCTCGCGAGGCTGCCCGAGCTGGGCGAGTCCGCAGAGGCTGACGGGAGCGTCTCCGCCATGGCCACCCCCGTGTGGCAGATCAAGCAGAACTGGGGGGGCTGCCTGCGTGCAACCGGCACCTACGCGTACTACACGACGTGCAACAGTGCCGATACCGCGCAGCTCTGGACCCGGTCCCAGCACCCGCAGAGCGTGGGCACCCAGGTCCCCGTGTACATCTACAAGAGCGCCGTCAACATCAATGGAGCGGGGGCGTTCCAGTACTGCCTCGAGACGCCGGAGATGAACAACATCGATGGCTACCTCCGCCTGAAGCCTTGCAGCCACACCTTCAACAACGGCTACCAGTTCTGGTACGAGTACTACTTCACCGTGTGGAACCCCGACATCAACATCTACGAGGGTTTCAGACTCTTCCGGAACAACTACAGCCACGACTTCATCTTCCAGAGGTCGAGCACCGACAGCTATGCCTGGGTCGCCTCGCCCGGGAGTGACAAGTTCAAGAGTCACTCCGTCACCTTCGTCGGCAGCATCTAGCGCCGTCGTAGCGGCAATCCCAACAATGCGAACAGGCAGGACCGGGCGCCCCTGTCCCGCCTGGTGACCACGGTGCGGCCCGTACTCCGGTTCCGGTACGGGCCGCGCCGTGAAACATGTCCCGGCAAGGGGTGGACTCGTGCCCGCGAGGGCCCCGGGAGGAGCCACCGCGGGCAGGGGCACTACGCCTGGGCTATTCCTTGACGAGCCGGGAGGACCAGCGCCCGTCCGTGTGCGCCGGTTGGGCGACATGGTGGCCGTGGCCCGAGGCCGGGAACCCGCCGTGGGTGGAGAGCGTCACCGGGGCGGGCCCCACCTCACGGGCAGGGACTCGAGGCCCCTGATGACGATGTTCTGGGCCCACCGCGGCGCCTCCTCTTCCAGCGCCAGGTGGGGGAAGCGCCGCAGCACGGTGGACAACGCCACCTGGGCCTCCAGCCGGGCCAGCACCGTGCCCACGCAGAAGTGCGCTCCATGGCCGAACGCCAGGTGCTGTCTGGGATTGCGCCGCACGTCCAACCGCTCGGGTGACTCGAACACCTCCTCATCCCGATTGGCCGCGCCAATCACCAGGAAGACCAGGTCTCCCTTGCGCACCCGCTGTCCCCCCACCTCCAGGTCCTCCAGTGCGATGCGGGACATGCGATGGACCGGGCTCTCGTAGCGCGACAACTCCTCCACCGCCATCGGCACCCGCTCGGGCTCCTGCCGCAGCAGCGCCCACTGCTCGGGGTGGCGCAGCAGCGCGTACAGCCCGTTGGAGAGCAGGGCGGTGGTGGTCTCGTGGCCGCCGAACAGCACCATCATGCAGGTGGACAGCAACTCCTGCTCACTGAGCAGCCGGCCCTGCTCCTCCGCCCGCGCCAGAGCGCTCAGGAGATCCTCCCCTGGCTGCTCGCGCCGCTGGACGAGGAGGCGCCGGAAGTAGTCCTCCATCTCCTGGATCGCCCGCAGCGCCTCCTCCAGCAGCTCGGGAGCGCGCGCCACGGCACCGAAGAAGCGGGACATGTTGTCCGACCAGGACTTGAGCTGCCCGAAATCCTCCCGGGGCAGGCCCATCATCTCGCCGATCACGATGACCGGGAGCGGCGCGGCCAGATGCCTCACCACCTCCATGCACCCGGTGCCCTCCACCTCATCCAGGAGCCTGTTCACCAGCTCCTGGATGCGCGGGCGCAGCGCCTCCACCAGCCGGGGGCTGAAGGCCTTGTTGATGAGCGAGCGCACCCGCGTGTGGCCGGGCGCATCCATGTGCAGGGCCCACGCGGCGACGTTGCGCGTCAATGGGAGCAGGCGCTCCTGCTGCTCCGGTGGCAGGTAGCGTGCGAACATGCCGGAGCGGTTGGAAGACAGGCGCGCGTCGCGGAACCCCGTCAGCACGTCGGCATGGCGCGTGAGGAGCCATCCCTTCCACACCTCGGAGAAGTAGACCGGCGCCTCCCGCCGCAGGCGCTCGTAACAGGGGTAGGGGTTCTGCTGCGTCTCGGGCCGCGAGAGGCCGTAGGGGTCGAAGAGCGAAGGCATGGGTCTGCTCGGGGTCTGGCAGGGCCGCTACGCCTGGGCTATTCCTTGACGAGCCGGGAGAACCAGCGCCCGTCCGTGTGCGCCGGCTGGGCGTCGAGGATGTCCCGGGTGGTCCACTTGAGCTGGCCGTCCGCCGGGTCGGCGTACTGCACGCGGTTGCCCTCCATCTGGGTGAGCACGACGTAGTGGCCGTAGCCCGAGGCCGAGAACTCGCCGTTGGTGGAGATCATCACCGGGTTGCCGGACTGGAGCGACTTCTCGATGGCGTCCCAGCTTCCCCCCGACCAGTCCTCGTTGGTGGCGCGGAAGCCCGTGCCCTGGAGGTGGCCGTTGAGCACGTCGGGCAGGTAGCCGGTGCCACCGCCGTTCTCGCGCCGCAGATCCTGGTCGTCGATGGGCCGCGCTCCGGTGCCCGCCTTCTGGTTGGCCGCGTTGGCGATCATCGCCACCGAGGCGAGGCCGCAGCTGGTGGCGTCCTGCTGGACGATGGGCCGCAGGAGGCCCGACACGCCGCTGGAGGCCGGAGTCCCCTTCGAGGGCTGCGTGACGGGAGTGCTGGGGGCGGGGGCGCGCGGCGCCGTCTCCAGCTTGCGCAGCGTCTCCGGCCCCGCGATGCCGTCGATGCTCAGCCCCTGCTGCTTCTGGAAGTCACGGACGGCCTGCTGCGTGCGCTCGCCGTAGACGCCGTCGGTGTCGAGGCGGGGCTGGGCCCCCGTCTGGTTGAGCTTCTCCTGGAGCTGCCGCACCGCGGCGCCCTCGGCCCCCCGCGTGAGCACGCCCGCGGCCTTGTCCAGCGCCCGCAGGGTGAGCGGGCCCGTCACGCCGTCCGGCGGGAGGTTGTGGCGGGCCTGGAAGTCGCGGACGGCCTGCTCCGTGTCCGGGCCGTACCTGCCATCCGTCTCCAGCCGCGCCCCGGCCTGGTTGAGCTTCTCCTGGAGGCCGCGCACCGCGGGGCCCTCGCTCCCCCTGGCCAGCAGCCCGGTGGAGACGGGGACGCCGCCGAGCACCGGGTTGGAGGGCACCACCGGCTTCGGATCGAACCCGCTTTGACCCGAGCTGCCCGGCGTGCCCGCGGGGGGGGAGGCGGTCCCCGCCCCCGCCGTGGGAGACACCCCACCGTGCAGCTTGAGGCAGTCGTGGATTTCCCCGACGCGGCGCGCCTGGTCGGAGCGGGTCTCCGCCCAGCTCCCGTTGAAGCTGCCACAGCTCCCGTCATCCTTCGCATGCGAGCGGATGCGGCAATCGGTCATCACCTGCAGGGGATCCTTCCCCTGGCCCAGCTCGCGCAGGGCCTGCGGCAGCTCGTTCCACAGGCTGTGTTTGCCCTGGAAGCAGGCGTCTCCCGTCTGGTTGACGGAGTCCATGAGGGTGGCCACGACGAAGCGGTAGTTGGGGTTGGCCGGCGACATGCCGAGCTGCTGCAGCTTGTTCTCGATGTCACCCATCCGGTTGCTGACGAGCTCCAGCGCGCGGCGCTCGCACTCGGCGACCGAGGTGCTCTCCGGCAGCCCGTGGCGCGCGGGGGCGTAGGAGAGCCGGCCCTTGTTCCACAGCCCATCCCCCGGGTCCACGTGGCCCTGTGCCGGGTAGCCGGTCGGACACCCTTCCGAGCGCCCCAGGAAGCGTTGGGAGCCATCCTTGTGGGTGTTGCCCTCGGCGCAGGCCAGGGACAACACGAGCCCCTTGTCCAGGCGAGGGTTGTCGAAGGCCGCGGCGTCCACCTGGAGGGCGGGGCCCGTGGACCTGGGGGCCAGGGAGGGACGGGTGGCGCCGAGCTGGGAAATGCTCGTCATGATGGAGGCTCTCCTCGCAACGAATGAGTGGGCAATGATTGCAAATGACGTGTGGAGTGCGTCATGACGGAGGTGCATCACACCACCGTCACACGCACCGTCACCGGGAGTGTCCCAGGGCCTTTTTCTTCAGGGACTCGCCGGGCGTGCCCGTGGCGCCGGGGCGGGCCGCGGGAGCCTCAGGGTGAAACACGTCCCCCGTCCCGGCTCGCTCTCCACCGAGAGGGTGCCCGCGTAGAGCGTCACCAGCTTGCGCACGACGCTCAGGCCCAGCCCCGTGCCCTCATCCGGCTTGGTGGTGAAGAAGGGCTCGAAGATGCGCTCGCGCACCTCGGACGGCATGCCCGCGCCCGTGTCCTCCACGCGCAGCACCCCCCACTCCGGCTCCTCCTCCAGCGTGATGCGAATCTCCCGCGCGCCGGGGCCGCTCTTCTCCACCAGCGCGTCGCGCGCGTTGAGGACGAGGTTCTTCAACAACGAGTACAGGTGGATGGGCTTGGCGGCCACCGTGCAGTCCGTGCTCCCCTCCAGGCGCAGCGTGATGGAGTGGGCCGCGAAGTCCTCGCGCGACTCCTCCAGCAGGGGCGTGAGCACCTCCAGCACCCGGGTCGGCTCCGGGCTGGGCCGCTCCCGCCCCAGGCGCGCATACTCCAGGATGAGCTGGGTGACGGAGAGGGCCCGGCCGAGCGCCTCGTCCGTGTCCTGCATCACCTGCTCCATCCGGGCCTCGTTCCCGTTGAGCTCCTTGAGAAGCGTGGCCACGCGGGGCCGTACCTCGGGCGGCAGGTGCTCGCGCACCCCCACGTACAGCTCCTTGAGCAGGGCGCCATTGCGCACGCACAGGCTGGGGCCGGGCTCGCCGCCCCCGCTGCGCACCGTCCCCAGCAGCATCTTCGCGCCCGTCAGCGCGTTGCGCATCTCGTGCGCGAAGCCCCCCGCCATCTGCTGCTCGGTGGCGTCCCGCTCCATCTGCACCAGCCGCGCCTGGGCCTGCTCCAGCTCGCGCGTGCGCTGGGTGACGAGCGCCTCCAGCCGCGCACGCTGGCTCCGGGCCGTGCGCTCCCGGGTGTGGATGGCCAGGGAGAACAGCCCCCCCAACCCCAGCAGGCACCCGGCGTAGAACCACCCGGTGCGCCACCAGGGGCGCAGCACCACGAAGGAGAAGCTCGCGATGGGGCCCCACGCCCCGGGCGCGTGGCGGGCGCGGGCCTGGAACTCGTAGGTGCCGGGCGCCAGCGCGGTGTAGCGCGCCTGGAGCCCCTCGAGCACCCGCCACTCCGGCTCGAGCCCCACCAGCCGCACCTGGTGCTGCACCTGCCCCTCGTTGAGGAAGGTGTGCGCCCGCACCTCCACTTCCAGCGTGTTGCGCGGGTAGGGGACCTCGTGCGGCCCGGGCTCCAGCGCCCACCCGCCCGCACGCACGGAGGCCACCACGGCCTCCGGCGGCCGGGGGGGCCCGGTGTAACGCGGCGCCAGGAACTGCCCCAACCCGGTGCTCGTGCCCACCCACACCTCGCCGTGCGGGTCCAGCCAGAAGGCACGCGCGCTGCAGTCGTCCCCGGGCAGGCCATCGGCCACGCTGAAGTGGACTCCCCCCTCCGGACCGAGCACGTCCACCCCCTTGCCCGTTCCCACCCACAGCCGCCCCGCGGCGTCCTCACCGAGCTGGTAGATGCGATCACTCGCCAGCCCCCGCGTGGTGTCCAGGTGGGTGAAGCCGCCCGGGGTGCCGCCGTCGTAGCGGAAGCAGCTCATCCCCGCGACGCGGAAGTAGCTGACGCACATCTCCCCGCTGCGCCGCTCCAGCAGATAGCTCGCCGAGTCGCGGCGCAGCCCATCCGCCACCGTGAAGCGCCGCGGGCCGTTGCCCTCCACCACGACGAGCCCCGCATGGCCCGCGAGCCACACCCGCCCGCGCCTGTCCACCTCCACGTCCAGGACGACCTCGTTGGGCGGCCCGCCAGGCAGAACGACGGGAACGAAGCGCCACCCGGTGCCGCGCCGCTCGCCCCGGAGCACGCCCGCGGTCGTCGCCACCCACAGCCGCCCCTCCCCATCCCGCACCACCTCGAGGGTGACCGCCGCGCTCAGTCCATGCTCCGGGCCGAAGCGCTCGAGCCCGCCCGTGCGCGGCTCATAGCGGAAGAGCTCGGCCCAGCCACCGCTCAGCCACAGGGCGCCGCCGCCAGGCTCCTGGTAGATGCCGCGCACGGCCCGCGGCGGCAGCTCCGCCACCGGCACCCAGCCCTCGGCCGTGGCCCTCGCCAGCCCCTGGCTCGTGCCGGCCCACAACCGGCCACCCTCCTCCCGGTGGATGGCCCAGACCTCGGCGGAGGGCAGCCCCTGCGCGACGGAGTGCGTGCGCCACAGGCCCCCACCCGCCAGGCGGAAGAGCCCGAGCCCTCCCACCCAGAGCGAGCCCTCGCGATCCTCGAAGGCCACCGCCACCCGCTGCGTCGGCGGGCCCGTGACGCCGTGCGGCCGCCCGTCCTCGCCCACCTCCACCAACCCCTTGTCCGAGCCCAGCCACAGCCTGCCGTGGCGATCTCTCACGGCCCTCCACAGCGAGCGGTTCGCCTCCAGCCCGGGGACCGGCTCGAACGCACGGGCGCCCGCCGGCAACCGCCACATGCTGTAGTTGCCCCAGATCCACACCCGGCCCGCGCCGTCGCGCGCCACCTGGCGGAGTCCCTCGCGAGGAACCCCTTGCGCCTCGCCCCAGGTGCGCCAGCGGCCGTCCGGCTCCCGGTGGTGGAGCGCGCCCGCCGTCACCGCATACAGTCCCCCGCCCGGCTCGCTCCAGAGCGCCAGGGGCACCCCGCCGGGCCACCCGGGCACCCGGGCGAAGCGCCCTTCCTCCTCCCAGAAGAGCCCCTGCTGGGTGGCCACCCAGGCGCGCCCGGTCTCATCCACCCGCACATCCTCCCAGGCGCCGGGCAGGCCCTGGGCGGCGCCATACGGGCTCCACTGGCCCGCGTGCCACCGGGCCCCTCCCTCCAGGGTCGCGCACCACATGTCGCCGTGGGCGCCGGCCACCAGCCGGGAGATGTACGCCGAGGGCAGCCCCTGGTGCTCCGCGCGCCGCAAGCGGTGGCCGTCGTACAGGTAGATGCCGTCATCGGTGCCGACCCAGAGGACGCCGCGCGAGTCCTGGGCGATGTCGCGCACGTTCCACTGGCCGAAGCCCACCTCCGCCCCGTACCGCACGAAGGGCAGCGCGCCGGGCGGCGTCTGGGCCCGGACGGGGAACACGGCCCCCACCGCGATCAGGAGAGCCGGGAGCAGCAGCCTCGCCCGCCAGTGGCTCATCGGCTCGCGGGGCGGCCCTTCTTCCGCGCGGGCGGCTCCTGCTCTGGCGCGGACGCCGGACTCCGCCGCAGCTTGAGCTGCTGCTCCAGCCGGGAGACCAGCTTCTTGTTGTCCAACGTCATCTTGTAGAGCCGCACGGCGATGTCCACGGACTCCAGCAACCGGCCGGTGGAGCCATCCTTGGTGATGTAGCCGAAGGGCCGGTGCTCATTGATGATGTCGTAGGGGTCCTTCAGGTCCTGGTAGGCCGAGTAGAAATGGGGACGTCCGGATGGCTCTTGCGAATCTCATTGCAGGCCCAGAAGCCGTCGTAGCCCTTCATCTTCACGTCGAGGATGACGGCGCACACCTCCTCGGTGACGGCGGCCACCCCGTCCCGGGCGGAGGCGCAGAGGACGACGCGGTAGCGGGGGGACAGCACGGCCTGGAGGGACTTGCGGATGGTGGCATCGTCGTCGACCACCACGAGGAGGGGGAGCTGCTCGGCATCGGGGCCGGAGGGAACATCCTCCGCGAGGAGCTCATCGAGCTCGTTGAAGGACATCGGCTCTTTCCTGGGCGAAGCGGGGTGGGACCGGCGCGGGAGGCCGAGGAGAGGTGGAGCGCGATGATGACCGGGGCCCGGGCCGGAATTCAAGCCAGGGAGCACCCGCTCAGGGCGGGGTGCCCAGCACGTCGGCGACGAGGGCGGACAGCTCGGGAGTGGGCCGCGCGGGGGGAAGCTGGCCGCCGGGCGCCTCGCCGGGGGTGAGCAGGCGCGCCACCTGCTCCCGGGTGGAGCGCTCCGCGGCCGGGTGCGTGGAGATGAGCCGCAGGGCCCGCTGCGTCCGGGGAGCGAGGGCCGCCGGGGCCAGGAGCTCGGCCAGGCCCACCAGCGCTTCGAGCACCTGCGGAGTGGCGCCCACCTCCATGCCCATCTCGAGCGCGGCGTGGAAGTGGCCGCGGGCCCGCTCGGGCTCGCCCGCCGCCGAGGCGATACGGCCCAGACAGATGAGCGACTCGGTGATGCCCTGGCGGGCGTTGAGCTTGCGGTAGAGCGCCAGGCCCTCCTCACACAGGCGCCGGGCCTCCGCGCCCTCCTCGCGCTGGCACGCCACGCGCCCGAGCCCGAGGAGGGCACGGGCCTGGAGCTCCGGGTGCTCCAGCTCACGGCCGAGACGAAGCTGCCGCTCGCAGCAGCGCCACGCGCCGTCGAGGTCACCCCGCAGGCAGAGCACGCGGGCCAGGCTGCCGAGCAGCTCCGCAGTGCGCTGGGGCTCCTCCAATGCTTCCAGCAGCCGCAGCCCGTCGTGGTAGGCGCGGTGGGCTCCCTCCAGGTCTCCCTCCTGCGCGAGCAGGTGCCCCAGGCGGCCGAGGCCCGTGGCCACCTGGCGCTCGTCCCCCAGGGCCCGCGAGGCGTCCAGGCTCTTCTCCAGGAGCCGCCGGGCCGCCCCGGCGTCTCCTTGGCTCATGGCCACGGCGGCCAACTCGCCGAGCGAGTGCGCCACCCCGCGCCGGTCCTCCAGTGTCTTGCTGAGGGCCAGGCAGCCGCGGAAGCACCAGAGGGCCGCGCAGTGGTCCCCTTGCAGCAGGGCGAGCCTCCCGGCGGCCTCCAGGGTGAAGCGCAGCTCCCCTGGGACGTCGAGCGGGCTCAACACCCCCTGGCTCTCCGCGAGCAGCCCCGCCGCCTCGCGCTGCGTCTCCCCCTCGAGGCACAGGCGTCCCAGCCGTGCCAGCAACCGGCCCAGCAGCAAGCGGGGCTCCCTCGCGTCCGGAGCGCTGGCGCTGGACACCTGGCGGACCCGGGAGAGGGCCCGCCGGAGCGCCTCCGAGACCTCCGCGCGGTGGCCCCGCAGCTCATGGACGAGGCAGAAACCGTCGAGCGCCTGCTGGAGCACCGCGAGCCGCCCATGCTCCACGGCATGGGCCCAGGCGGCGCGGACGTTGTCCCACTCCGGCTCCAGCGCCGCGAGCGCGGTCCGCGCCTCCGGCCCCTCGAGCGCTGGCCGGTACGCCTCCAGGCGCGCGGCGTACCAGGCGGCATGGAGCTCCCGGGTCCGCACGTCCTCCTCGGGCAGCGCGTGGAGTTGCTCGGCGGCGTACTGGCGGATGAGCTCGTGCAGCACGTGCCGCCCCGCCGCGGTGCGCCGCACGAGGAACTTGCGCATCAGCGAAGCGAGCAGCTCCAGCGAGGCGCCCGCCACCTCCTGGGCGGCCCCCCGGGTGAAGCTCCCCCGGAAGACACTCAGCCGGCGCAGGGCGCCCTGCTCCGCGGCGGACAGCAGCCTCCAGGAGTACGCGAAGGTGGCGCGCATGCCGCGCTGCCGCTCCGGGGCGTCGCGGGGCCCGGCGAGGAAGTCGAGATCCTCCTCGATGCGCGAGGCGATCTCCTCGAGCGGCATGAGCCGCACCCAGGCGGCCGCCAGCTCGATGCCCAGGGGCATGCCGCCCAGCCGCTGGCAGAGCCGCGTGACACACGCCGCGCCGTCGGGTGTCAGGGAGAAGGACGCATCCGTCTGGGTGGCGGCCCGGACGAAGAGCTCCACGGCCTCGGAGCCGCCGGCGGGCAGTCCCTCCAGGGCCAGCTCCCACTCGCCGCGCAGATCCAACCGCTCGCGCGAGGTGACGAGCAGCCGGAGCCCGGGCGCGTGTGCCAGGAGGCGGGCCACCAGGGGGGTGGCGCCGAGCAGGTGCTCGAAGTTGTCCAGGACGAGCAGCAGGGGCCGGGAGCGCAGGTGCTCGAGGAGCCGGGCCTCCAGCGCCTCGGGCGTGTCGGAGGGAGCGGCGGGGAGCGCGAGCGCGTCCGCGATGGCGGAGGCGAGCAGTCCGGGCTCATCCACCCCGGCCAGGGAGACCAGATGGGCGCCACCGCCATGGAGCGTGGAGTAGGCCCGGGCGGCCTCGAGGGCCAGACTCGTCTTGCCCACGCCGCCGGGCCCCACCAGGGTCAGCAGTCGGCAGCCGTCCGCCGCGAGCCGCTGGGAGATGAGCGCCAGCTCGCTGACACGCCCGATGAGGGCCGTGGTGGGCGCGGGGAGCTCCGCGGGCAGGCGCGGGGAGGGGAGGCCCTCGGCGGAGCGCGGGGCCTGGGGGGGCAGGGGGCATGCCCTGATGGACTCCTGAAGCCGCCGCGTCTCCTCCTCGGGCATCACCGCGAGCTGCTCGGAGAGGATGCGCACGCAGCTCGCATACTGCTCGAGGGCCTTCGTGCGCTGGCCGCTCTGGGCATACAGGCGCATCAGGTGGCGGTGGGCCGGCTCATGGGTGGGCTCGAGGGCCACCAGCCGCTGCGCGCAGGCGAGGGCCTGGGTGGGCTGTCCCTGCTCGAGGTGGAGATGAACGAGCTGCTCCAGCAGCGCCGTCATCCGGTTGCGCAGCCGCTCGGCCTGGAGGATGCGCCACTCGTCGAATACCTCGGTGTCACGCAGGGAGAAGCCCTCGAGGAAATCTCCCCGGTAGAGCGAGGCCGCCTCGGTGAGGAGGGGCAGCACGGTGGCGTGCGCCTCCCGCTGGGAGGACCTGGAGCGCGCCTCCTCGACGAGCTGCTCGAAGCGGGAGACATCCACCCAGAGGTGGGCGCCGGGGCGCAGCCGCACCTCCTTGCGATCCGCCTCCAACCAGTCCTTGCCCAGAAGCTGGCTTCCCTCCCAGAGGGTGCTGCGCAGCACGGCCAGGCCCTTCTGCTCCTCGAGGTCCGGCCAGAGCAGCGTGGCCAGCTCGGCGCGGCCGTACGGCCGGTTCGAGAGCGCCATATAGGCCAGGAGCGCGAGGAGCTTTCGCCGCGCCACCTCCCGCGGCGCACCCTCGCTCGAGAGGGCGGGACGACCGAAGAGGTGGAGGCAGAGGCGGCTCATACGCTGGGGGGCTGATGCCCGAGCATATTGGAAGTTGCGTCACCGCTCACTCGCCGGGGCGGGGTGGCCTCCCGCCGGAGCCAGCGCCGCCTCGAACACCTTCACCACCGCGGGCGCGGCATGGGCGGCGGTGGCCAGGAGGGGTCCTCCGGGTGAGGAGGGCCATCTGCGTGGCTGCTCGCCCGCCAGTCCCAGGGGCCCCTCAGGCCTTCTTGGCCGGCGGCAGGATGGTGTCCACCAGCGTCATCAGCTGGGCGCAGCTCACCGGCTTGCGCACGAAGGCGTTGATGCCCGCCTTCTGGCCCTTGTTGCGCACCTCGGCGGCGTTGGCGTCTCCCGTCATCATCAGGATGGGAATCTTGGAGACCTTGGCGTCCTTGCTGGCCCGCACCGTCGCCGCGAAGTCCGCGCCGTTCATCCCGTCCATGTGGAAGTCGGTGAGGATGAGGTCCACCGGCTGCGTCTCCAGCACCTTCAAGCCCGCCTCGGCCGACTCGGCCTCGATGTACTCGAAGGAGCGCGCCATCAGGTAGATCTTCAGCAGCGTCCGGATGGAGCGGCTGTCAT
The DNA here is from genome assembly GCF_057119385.1 of Archangium sp. Classification (NCBI taxonomy): domain Bacteria; kingdom Pseudomonadati; phylum Myxococcota; class Myxococcia; order Myxococcales; family Archangiaceae; genus Archangium; species Archangium sp. The sequence continues at coordinate 13,629 of NZ_DBNGVP010000024.1, forward strand.
CCACCAGCAGCACGCGCTGGGGCTGCACCGCGGGATCCGGGCGGGCGAAGGCGCGCGTCTCGCTGGAGGCCGCGGCCGCGAAGGCCTTGGCCGTCTCGGCGTTGAGCACGCCGAATGGACGCGACGGCTCGCTGAGGGGCGCCGGTGTCAGCGCCGGCCCGGTGGGGGCAGCAACTGGCCGCGGCGGCTCGTTGGCGGCCGACGTCGGACGTGGCGACGAGGTCGCCGCTGCTTCGGGCACAACAGTTGCCGGCTTCATTGGAGAGTCTCCCTGCACTGTCCCCCCTCCACATCCCTGTCCGGGAATTCCTACTGTATGTTGTCCGACGGACAACGCGAAGTCAAAGTGGCCCGTCGTCCAGCCCTGGAGTTTTTCGCGCCGGTGGGATGAGGCTTTTTCACGGCACTTCCACCACGAACGACTGGCTCTCCACCGCGGGCAGCCCGTCCTCCTCCGCCAGGGAGGGGGAGAGCTCGTTGGGCACGCGCCACGTCTGGCCGGTGAACTGGACGAGCGTGAGGGCGTAGCGGCCGGGCGGCACCGACTTCAGCATCACCCGGTTGGACGGGTCCCTCACGTCGAACGCATGGGGTTGGATGTACACTCCCAGTGAAGGGACGGCCACGGCTTCCATACGCGGAGTCCCATCCGGCTTGCGCAGCGCGGCATACACCGGGTCCGCCACCAGCCCCGCGGCGAGCACCACCTGGTCCGGCAGCCCGTCGAGGGTGCCATCGGTCCGGAGGTAGTCGGCGCCCGTGGCATCCAGGAGGCCATCCCGGTCCAGGTCGTTCTCGTCGGCGAGCGTCTGCGAGCCGCTGAGCCCCTCCGCGTCGGCCAGCTTGCGCACCAGCACGCGCGGCCACAGGTCCGGCTGGCCGTCACTGTTGGCGTCATCGGGCACGCCGTCGCCGTTGTCGTCCACGTAGCGCACGACCAGGGCGGGAGCACCCGCGGACACCACCCCCTCGCGCACCTGCAGGGGCCAGAGGTCCAGCCGCTTGAGGCCCGCCGCGGGGTCGAACCGGGCGCCGCCCTCCACGCGGAAGGCGGGCCGCTCGAGGGGAATGGCGCTCGAGTCGCTGAAGCTCACGATGACGCCGGTGGCGGCCTGCAGCGCCCCGTCCGCGCCCGCGGCCACCTCCACCACGCGTGGCACGCGGGTGAGCGGGTCCACCGCGGCGCCGCCCACGTCTCCGGCGTTGGGCTCGCCGGTGATGCCGTACCAGGGAATGAAGTCCGGCCCGTGGCAGGGCGAGGCGCCCGTGACGCAGGTGTCCGCGTCGATGAAGCCGCGCAGCAGGTAGCGCCCCGGGGCCACGAGGCTGAAGGAGAAGGGCGCGGTGAAGGGGCCGGAGGAGGCCGGGTCCGCCGGGCCGAAGAGCTTCTGCGCGGGAATGACGGTGAAGCTCAGCGGGCGGCCCGCGCCTTGGGGCGGAGGCGGACGGGCGGCGTCGTAGAGCAGGACGATGGCGTTGCCGCGCGCGCGGCTCTGCACCACCACCTGGCCCTCGATGCGGGACAGCCGCTGGTTCTGGCGCTGGTCCGCGGTGGGCACCACGGGCGGGGGCTCGCAGCCGGTGGCGAGCACGGACGCGAGGGCCAGGCCCGCCAGCGTCTTGGAAGCGGAGAGGCTCATGGGGTCACCGTCAGGAGGGCGAGCACGCGGCGCTCGATGCGGTTGCCGAAGGGGTGCTGGGCGTGCGCGGGGCCCAGGTTGGAGCCCACCAGCGCCACCGACACCTTGTCCTTCACCGGCGTGTAGCCCACGCGGGCGTTGATGATGGTGTAGGCGGGCAGGGTGTTGGCCAGCGGCTCGATGACGGTGGGATCCTTGGACGAGGGCTCCCGCTCCACCCAGACGGTGGAGGACGTCCAGGCCGCGTCCACGCCGAACTCCAGCGCCTGGCGCGTGCGGTAGGTGACGCCGCCGAAGAGCTTCACCTGGGGCGTCTGGCTGCAGGGGCCGCACAGGCCCTTCTCTCCATCCGCCGTCACCTGCTGGAAGGCGGCGCTGGCCTTGATGCCGAGGCCATCCACCGGGGCCAGGGTGACGCCGGCCTCGGCGCCGCGCGCGGTGTAGACGGCCGCCTCGTTCTCGAAGAGGGAGCGGCCCAGCAGGTACGTGCCCGTCTCCGAGTCCCAGGACTCGCCCGCGGGCAGGGGCCGCACGGCGGACAGGTGGATGAGGTTGGTCACCGTGTCCTGGAAGAGCGCCACGTCCCAGTCCATGCCCAGCTCCGGCGCCTCGCCGCGGTAGCCCAGCTCGAGCGCCACCATCCGCTCGGCCTGGAGCGCCCGGTTGCCCAGGGACAGCGCGCTGGCGCCGTTGACGCCCGGGATGGGGACGCGCACGCCCATGTAGCTCTCCAGGAACGTGGGCTCGCGGAAGGCCGAGGCCGCGCTGGCGCGGAAGGCATGGCCCTCGAAGGGCATGAAGAGGGCGGAGATGCGCGGCGAGTGCGCCAGGCCCGGCTGCCCCTTGTCGAGCAGCGGGTGCCGGTCCACGCGGTAGGAGGCCACCACGCGCAGGGGCTGGGCCAGCCGCCACTCGTCCTGCACGTAGGCCGCGGCGTGGAACTCCTCGCGCAGCGGGCCCAGGTAGCTCCACGCCACGCGCTTGAGGCGGCCCTCCACGCCCACGTTCACCTGGTGCTCGCCCAGCAGCTGGAAGCCCTTGCTGTAGAGCACCTCGCCGTTGAAGAGGTTGGACTCCACGCGCGTGGCCAGTGAGCGCTGCCCCACGGCCTCGTACTGCGGCCCCGCGTCCATCCCGAGGTGGTTCCAGAAGGCCTTGACCTTGAGCGGCCCCAGCCCCACGTCCAGCTTGGCGAAGGCGCTCACCCCGTCCAGGTAGAAGTTGCGCAGCAGGCCCAGCGGGTAGATTTCCGTGTAGAGGCGGTTGACGCCGCCGGACACGCCCAGCTCGGCGCCCGAGCCGAACTTGTAGCTGGTGGCCAGGTTGCCGCGCGCGCTGCGCAGGCCGAGGTTCGGCTGCGGGTCCACCACCGCCACGTCCGGCCGGTCCTCCGCGAAGTCCCGGCTCCACTTGTCCGCCTGCGAGTACGCCGCCGAGGCGCGGTAGCGCAGCCCGCCCGAGCCGCCATGGCTCACGAAGCTGCCGCCCGCGACGTTGGCGTTGCCGGCGTGGGCCTGGAAGCGCGCCTTGGGGCCGGTGCCCGGCGCACGGGTGATGATGTTGACCACGCCCAGCATCGCGTTGGCGCCGTAGAGCGCGCTGCCCGGGCCGCGGATGACTTCAATCCGCTCGATGTCCTCCAACTCCACGGGGATGGAGGACCAGAGCGTCATGCCCAGGAAGTCCTGGTACTCGGTGCGGCCGTCCACCAGCACCAGCACCTTGTTGGCCACGCGCTGGTTGAAGCCGCGCACGGAGAAGTTGGCGCTGCCCGGCCCCAGCATCATCACGTCGGCGCCCGGCACGCGGCGCAGCAGCTCCGGCAGGGTGGTGGCGCCCGACAGGCGGATGTCCTCGGCGGTGATGACGGTGGTGGCGTTGGGGGCCTCCAGCGAGGACTGGGCCCGGCGGCTGGCCGTCACCACGCGCTCCTCGTAGGGCACCGCTCCCTCCTCCTCGTCGGAGCTGGCCTCGGTGCTGGCGGCCTCGGCCTCGGCCGGCGCGGGCTGCGCGGAGGGGCTGGGGGCCGGCGTCGCGGGCAGGGACTCGGCGCGGGCGATGGCCTTCTCCAAGCGCTCCACCAGCACCGCGAGCGAGCGGGCCGCCTCGGCCCCTCCGGGCGCCGCGGGCATGGGCGGCAGCGCGGGCTTCTTCCCGGGCACCACCGGCTCGGTGGACTTCGACGCCTCGTCCTGCTTCGCCGCCTCGGCGGCCCGCAGCGACTCCTCCAGCTTCACCAGCGTGGCCTGCGCCGTGGCCACGTCCGGCGGGTTGGCGGCGATGTAACGCCGCAGGTAGTCGGCCGCCTCGGTCAACAGGCCCGCGTCCTGGTAGGCCCGGGCGATGTTGTAGAGGACGTTGGGGTGCGGCTTGATGGAATACGCCACCAGCAGCTCGGCGATGCCCTGGTCGTACTGACCCTGGGCGATGAGGCTCATGCCACTGCGGAAGTGACGGCGGGCCTCCAGGCGCGCGTCCGCGGAGGCACTCCCCGCGTACAGCACCAGCGCGAGGGCGCCCGCTCGCTTCAAGGCGGTCGGGTTCATCACCATCTCAGTAGGGGTCGTCCTTGTACCCGGCCGAGTTCCTGTCCGACGCGGAGCGGGAACCGGACTTCTTCTTCAGCTTCTGCGTGTGGCGCACCACCGGCCCCTCGCCCGCGGCGATGGCGGTGACGCGCTGGTAGCCGTCCAGCGCGAAGGTGAGCCGGGCGCTCGCGCGGCCATCGGCGCCGGGGGGCACCGGCAGCTCCAGGGGCGTCTCTCCCAGCACGCGCCCCCCGTACATCACCTTGGCGCCACCGGGCTCGCTGTCGATCACGAAGCGGATGGCCACGGGCCCGGACGGGACGAGCGGAGCGGCCAGCTCCGCGGGCTCGGCGGCGGGCTGCTGGGCCGGGGCCTCGGGCGCGGCCGCCGCGGTGGCGGGCGGCTCGGCCGCGGGCTGCTCGGCCGCGGGCTTCTCGGGTGCGGGAGTCTTCACCGCCGGGGCCACCGCCTGGAGGGGCTCGGGCTCCGGAGGAGGCTGGGGCGCGGGGGCGCGCAGGGCCACCACCGCGGCCACCGTGACGCCGAGCAGCAGCGAGGCCGCGAAGAGGGCCAGGGGCAGCGTGCGCCGGGGCGCGGCCGGCTTCGCGGGCGCCTCCTCCACGGCGATGTCGAGCGCCACGGTGCTCGCGCCGGTGGAGCCGGGAGAGGGCAGGGGGCCGGTCTGCGCGCCCGACACGGGACCGCTGCCGGGGCCGGGCAGGGGCGTGAAGCCGCTGGTGATGGCGTTGCGCGGACTGGAGAAGGCCCCGCTGAAGCCCGCGGACGCGGCGACGCGGCGGATGGCCTCCAGCACCTCGTCCATGGACTGGAAGCGCTCCTCGGGGCGCTTGTAGAGGCACCGCATCACCAGCGCCTCCGCCTCCTGCGGCACGGTGTGGCCGGGCCACACGGCGGCGAAGACGGGCGGGGCCTCGTTGAGGTGCTTGAAGATGACGTCGATGCTCTGCGCCGCCTGGAAGGGCGGACGCCCCATCAGCATCTGGAACATCACCACGCCCAGCGAGTACACGTCGCTGCGCGGGTCGGACACGTTGCGCGCCTGCTCGGGCGCCATGTACTGCGGCGAGCCGAGGATGACGCCCGCCTGGGTGATTTCCGTCTCGTTGGAGCCGCCCCGGTCCGGCAGGAAGGACTTCACCAGGCCGAAGTCCAGCACCTTCACCACGTCATGGTCGTCCTCCTGGTTGAGGACCATGATGTTGGCGGGCTTGAGGTCGCGGTGGATGAGGCCCACCCGGTGCGCCTCGCGCAGCGAGCGCGCCACCTGCTGGGCGATGTTCATCACCCGCATCCACGGCAGCGGCCCCTGCTGGGTGAGGAGCTGCGCCAGCGTCTGCCCCTCCAGGTACTCCATGGCGATGTACAGCACCCCATCGTCCGTGCGGCCGTAGTCGATGACGGTGACGGTGTTGGGGTGGCGCAGCCTGGCGGTGACGGCGGCCTCCATGAAGAAGCGCTTCTGGAAGCCGGGGTCCTTGCCCTCGCTGTACTGGGGGTTGAGCACCTTGAGCGCCACCAGTCGCTCCAGCGGCGACTGCACGGCCTTGTACACGCGGCCCATGCCCCCCGAGCCGAGCGCCTCGACGATGCGGAACTTGTCGTTGAGGACCCTGCCGATGAGGGGATCTCCGACGTCGGCCGGTGCGCTCTGGGGTTGCGCGCCGCTTTGAACCATGAGCTCCCCCGCCGCCCGCCGGGGTGGGCGGGACGAAATGTGACCTGTCTCGTATGCTACCACCAGACACGCTGACACCGAAAACCCGGGAGCTGCTGGAATCCCGAGTCACCCGGGGCCGAGAATACGGCTCCGGCGCCAGGACGTCACGTCCTGGACGGTTCACCTGGGGAGTCCTTCCCTGACGCGCCGGACTTACGCGCCGCGTCAACGCGGGCGGCGAGTCCAGGGGGAGTTCTCCGTGGGGACGAGGGAGCCGGCGGCCCCGCCGTCGTGAGGCCTACTTGCGCTTGCGCGCGAGCGCCTTCTGCCTCGCGGCCTCCCGGGCCTTCTCGCGCTTCTCCCGGGCCTTCTCCCACTTCACCTGGGCCTTCTCCAGCTTCACCACCGCGCGCTGGGTGAGGCCCGCCTTCTTCTTGCACCCCAGGATGACGGCCTTGAGCACCATCGGGCGGCCCTTCACCGGCAGCGGGCTGCGCGCGAGCTCGGGCATCTCGGACAGCAGCGTCTCCGCCTCGCTCGCACACACCCGGTAGCGCTCCCTCACCTCCGTGTAGAGCGAGAGCCTCGCCGCGAGGTCCTTCTCCTTGCGCGCCTTCTTCTCCAGCGCCGGCGCCTCCTGGCTGCCGCCGAGCGGCCCGGACACGAAGTCGATCACCCTCCGCCCCTGCTTCAGCCGCGCCTCCGCCTGCTCCAGCTTCCGCTCGGTGCTCCGCGCCGAGGCCGCGTAGTCCTCGCTCTTCGCCTCCAGCTCCTTGCCCGCCTTCAGCCGCTCCCGGGTGCGCTGGAGGGCCTCGCTCGCCGCCGTCACCTGCGCGCTCCCCGCGTCCTTCGCCTCGAGCGCATCCAGCGCCTCGTTGGCCGCGAACAGCGCCTCCACCACCGCGTCCCGCTGCTTCTCCACCGCCGTTTCGAGCTCCTTGCGCTCGCGCTCGGCGACGGCCTGCTTCTCCCGCCGGACCTTCTCCTCGCGCACCCGGGGCACGCGCGCCTGCAGCTCCGCCAGCTCCGAGCGCAGCATCTCCCCCTCGGGCGACAGGTCCACGTCCGGGTGGGCCAGCACCTCCTTCGCCTTGGCCAGCAGGGGCTCGGCGCGGTCCGCGTTCAGCTCGCGCAGGTGGCTCGTCGCCTCGCTGAGCAGCAGCGTGGCCTCGTCGGTCCGCTTCTCGCCGTAGGCCTGGCGCTGCTGTTTGGTGCGGGGGCCACAGGCGCTCGTGGCCACCGCCAGGAGGACGAGGAGCAGCCAGGTGCGGGAGGGGGTGCGTACGGGAGTCATGTCGATCGCCATCCCCGGCTCGGGGTAGGGCAGAGCATGGTCCGGAAGGGCGGGTGGAAGGAAGTCCGGGGGGCCACACGGGCGCTGATCCAGGGCCGTTGAAGCCTTACAGTGCGTCCCATGACCGACCGGCTGAAGGCCCTGCTCTCCTCCGCACCGCACTACCCCCAGCGCATCGTCTGCATGACCGAGGAGACGACCGAGACGCTGTACCGCATGGGCGCGGGGGACCTCGTGGTGGGTGTCTCCGGTTTCACCGTGCGTCCGCCCGAGGCGCGCAAGAAGCCGCGTGTCAGCTCCTTCCTGGACGCCAACTTCGAGCGCATCCTCGAGCTGAAGCCGGATCTGGTGCTGGGCTTCTCGGACCTGCAGGCGGACATCGGCCGCGAGCTGTGCAAGCGCGGGGTGCCCGTGTACCTCTTCAACCAGCGCTCGCTCGCCGAAATCCTCCAGACGGTGCGCGTGGTGGGCGCGCTGGTGGGGCGGGCCGAGGCCGCGGAGAAGCTGGCGGACGAGCTGGAGGGCAACCTCGTGCGGCACGCGGAGGCGGCGGAGCGGCTGCCGCGCCGGCCCCGCATCTTCTTCGAGGAGTGGCACGAGCCGCTCATCTCCGGCATCCGCTGGTGCTCGGAGCTGGTGGAGCTGGTGGGGGGCGAGGACGTGTGCCGCGAGTCGCGCGAGTCCCAGGGCGCCAAGGGCCGCATCTTCGACCCGGCCGAGGTGGCCCGGAGGGACCCCGAGGGCGTCATCGCCAGCTGGTGTGGCCGCAAGGCGAAGCGCGAGAAGATCGTCTCGCGGCCGGGCTGGGAGCGGGTGCGCGCGGTGGTGGATGATCAGCTCTACGAGGTGAAGAGCTCGTTCATCCTGCAGCCGGGTCCGGCGGCGCTGTCGGATGGGGTGGAGCAGCTGGCGGGCATCGTGTCGGCCATCGCCCGGGGCGAGAAGCTGCCCTCGCCGCGCGGGGGAGACCTGCGGGCGGCGCCGCTACCCGCCCACCGCCCGTAATGGGGTGATGGACTCGTAGACCACGCGCAGGAAGTCGTCGATGTCCAACGGCTTGTGCATCAGCCGCACGCCCGCGGGAGGACGGACCCGGGGGTGGGCGGTGATCATCAGCGCGCTCGTGCCGCGCAGCCGGTGCTCCCGCTCCGCCTGCTCCAGCATCCAATCGCCATTCTGCCCGGGCAGCATGTAGTCGGTGATGACCAGGTGGAACGAGTCCGACCTCAAGCGGGCCAGCCCCTCCTCCGCGGTGCCGCTGCCGGAGACCGAATAGCCCTCGCTCTCGAGCAGATCGGTCAGCCCTTCGCGGATGTCCTCGTTGTCCTCTACCAGGAGAATCTTCACGTTGCGTCCGGACCTTACGGGGTGCATCTCTTGAAAGGCTGAAGTCTCCCGCTTCCGGCCCGGCCCGGGAATCCCCTCCAACCCGGCGGGGGCCGGAGCTGTTCACTAGCGTATTCCCGGGCCCTGGCGGCGTGTCAGGATGTGACCGTGTCGCTCGCCTGGCTGCCCCTCTTGATCGCCCCCCTGCTGGCGGCGGACCCGCCCCCGCCCGCCGAGGGTTACGAGGACGCGCTCGTGCAGTGGGGCCTGTCCCTCGAAGAGGGCCGCACCCTGGAGCCGGAGCCCGAGGGCAAGCGCCTGGAGGCCGTGCTCGTGGCCTCCGAGGACGTCGTCGCCCCGAGCGACCCGTACCCGCTGTTCCTCAATGTGTTCCACGCGCGGACCCGCGAGTCGGTCATCCGGCGCGAGGTGCTGCTGGAGCCCGGGGCGCCGTACTCGGCGGCGCGGGCGTACGAGACGGCGCGCAACCTGCGCAAGCTGGGCATCTTCGCGGTGGTGCGCGTGGTGCCGGTGCGCGGCTCCACGCCGGACACGGTGTCGCTGCTCATCATCACCAAGGACCTGTGGTCGCTGCGGCTCAACCAGGACTTCCAGGTGGTGGGCACGTTGATTCAGTCGCTGCGGCTGCAGGGCACCGAGCAGAACTTCCTGGGGCTGAACAAGAAGGTGGCGCTGGACTTCCTGCTGCGCCGGGACTCGGTGAGCTTCGGGCAGACGTACGTGGATCCGCGCCTGGGCGGCAGCCGCTGGTACCTCAGTGAGACGGCCTCGCTCATCTTCGGGCGCGAGAACGGGCAGCTCGAGGGCTCGCGCGGCAGCGTGCTGGTGACGCGGCCCTTCTACTCGCTGGACACGCCGTGGAGCTTCCAGGCGCAGGCGGTGTGGCGCGTGCAGCCCGTCCGTGTCTTCCGTGGAGCCGAGGTGTGGGCGCTGCCGTACCCCGAGGGCGGCACGGTGCCCTACATCTACGATGCGCGCGAGCTGAGCGGGAGCCTGCTGTACCTGCGCTCCTGGGGCTCGCGCTACAAGGTGGACGCGGGCGGAGGCGTGGGCGTGTACCACCGGCGCTATGGGGCTCCCGCGGACTCCGGGCTGGACGAGGCCCGGCGCGCCTGGCTGCGGGACACCTATCTGCCTCGCGCCGAGGACGCCACGTACGTACTCGGCTACGCGCGCTTCTGGGAGACGCGCTACGAGGTGATGCGCGACGTGGACTCCTACGCCCTCTCCGAGGACTTCCAGGTGGGGCCCTCCCTCACCGCCTCGGCGCGCTACGCCCCCGCGCTGCTGGCCGGGGCGGGGAACTTCGCCGAGGTGGGCCTCACCGGCCGCTACCGGTTGCGCCTGGGGGATGCGCTCTCCTCGCTGGCCACCGCCGCCTCCGTGCGCCGGATTCTCGGGGGGCAGGGGGCGGGGACGTGGATCAACCGCCGCTGGGCCGTGGAGTTCCAGCAGGTCTCCCCGAAGGTGCTCGGCGGGCGCTTCGTGGTGCGGGGCCTGCTGGACGTGAACACCGATGACCTGAACGAGCGTGTGTTGCTGCTCGGCGGCGGCAACGGACTGCGGGGGGCGCAGCCGGAGGCCTACTCGGGAAAGCGCATGGCGCTGCTCAACGTGGAGTACCGCACCCGGCCGCTCATCCTCTACACGGTGCACCTGGGCGGCGTGCTCTTCTACGACGGTGGCTCGGCGTTCGATGAGAGCCCCCGCTTCGTGCACTCGGTGGGCGTGGGGCTGCGGCTGCTCTTCCCCCAGTTCAACACGTACCCGTTCCGTCTGGACTTCGGGTACGTCATCAACGACGAGCGCCCCGAGTTCGGCGGCCGTTTCTCCTTCAGCGGCGGACAGGTGACGGAGTTCCGGCCCGGCTTCCTGGACTCGCCGCTCTAATCCTTGTCCGTGGAAATATCCCCTCGTGGAAATATCCCCTCTCCCGGAGGGCGAGGGGAAATTTGGGCACGTTGTCAGCGCTTGTTCCCGGGGGCACTGTCACCCGCGTGAGACCCCGAGGCGCTCCGCCGGAACACGGCGTGTGCCTCCGGCGTGAACGTGGCTCGACCGAGTCGCGGCTGTGCTCGACCAGCAAGCGCGCGAGCTCGCCGCGGAGGATCTCCAGCTCCGCGACAAGACCGTTACCGCCGAACTGCTCCACGCCGATCCGGGCCCGCACGTGGTTCCGCGCGTCCACGAAAGCGACCGCCTCCTCGTGCGTCGTCCGTTCGCGGATCGCCTCCTCGAGGCCCATGCGTTGGACCACCGTCCGGCCGGCGCCGCGCACGTCGATGGTCTGCCCGCCGTCCCGGAACTCCCGGGCGCGTTCCACCACTGTCGCCGCCATGCCATGGCGGTTCAGCCACCAGGCCATGGCGGGCCCCGCGATGCTGGCCCCGGTAATCAGCACGTGCCGCTTCATCGGCTCTTCTCTTGCCCGTCCGGGCGTTGAATCCGCTCGTTGAGCGGTACGATCAGGAGCGCGCGAGAGACGAAGGAGCCGATCCAGAGCTCGTCACCGACGACGATGGCGCTCGTGCCCGCGCTGAAGGTCTCGTTCGCGCCTCGCTCGAAGAGTGTGGCCGCCTGGAAGGTGGCCGGATCGATGCGGGCCACCTCCGTCCCGATGCCGCACCCGAGCAGGAATCCACACAGGCCCACGACGGCGATGGAGTTCGGGTGCCCTGTCGCGAGAAGGGAGCCGTCGGGCGCGAACCGGAGGTTGTCGGGGTGGAAGCCCGAAGGTGTCCAATTGCATCCTCCAGGCGAGCTGCCCCAACTCGTCGTACATCTCCGTGGGGACGTCCAGGTGGTCCGTCACCACGGCGTAGCTCCTACCAGCGAGCTAGCAGTCCCTCACGAATGAGTCGATCCGGCACTCCATTGCGAATCTCTCCAACATACGTGTCATCCAATTGAACCTCCAATTCGACCCCACGCTCGCTGGAGAACAAGGACAACGCATCAAGCAGTCTCATGAGTTCGTCGACCAAGGTCATCGGACTCTCTCCAGGTTCGCTCACTTTGAGCAAGACCCCGACGGTTCTCACTGGTTCATCTTCAGGTCGAGTGCATGAGCTATCGTCCACCTCATCGACGAACATCGGCGGTTTATGACTCCAGCCTCCTGAGCTTGCGAGATTTGTAACAAGCTCTCGTAACGCACGTACATCATCATCTGAAAAATCCGCACTCAGGTATGCCAACAATCCGTGGCTCATCCTTGCCTCAACCAGACATTCCGGGACCACCCGGGTTGTTCTTGAATCCACCAGGCATATGCGCGTCCAGGTGCCGACTTGCTGGAAGCGGAACGGTGATAGGACTCCCACCAATGTGATGCATTGGAATCTTCTCCCCCTTGAGTACATTGTCTCCTGGAAAGTGCCGGATCCAAGCATCATCCACCTCAGGCGTCTGCCCCTTGGCAATCTTCTGGCGGTTGGCGTCACTGAGAATATCGCCGTAACCAATCTGATCCCACAAGTCGCGCAACTGGCGCCAAGCGGCTGGATTGTTCCGCTTGACCCCATGCCTCGTACATTTGGTCAACCCCAAGGGATCACTGGCGGAGAGAGGGTCCTCGGGGTAGCCGTAGAGATTGGGACCCGCGGCCAGTCCCAACGGATCCTGGCTGATGTAGCGCCCGGCATACGCGTCGTAGTAGCGGAAGCGGTTGTAGAGGAGGCCCGTCTCCTCGTCCTCGTACTGTCCCGGCCAGCGCCAGGGGCACGGCTCGAGGGCCACGTCCGTCCTGCCCACCCCGAAGGTGTCCAGTTGCATCCTCCAGGCAAGCTGCCCCGACTCGTCGTACATCTCCGTGGGCGCGCCCAGGTGATCCGTCACCACCGCGTAGCGCCCGGTGGTGTCCTCCCGGGCCAGCGGAGCGAAGCTCTCCGGCTCGAAGAGCCAGGTGGTGACGTCTTCGGAAGAAGCCACCTCGTGCAGCGGAACGTGTCCATCCCACACGAAGCGGACTTCGCGCGTGGATGCCGGCTGCCCCGCCAACTCCGCGCTCAGCACCACCTTGCGCGTGCGCCGGGCCAGCGCGTCGTAGGCGAAGTGTACCCGGGTGCCGTCCGGCCGCTGTACCTCGGAGAGCAAGCCCGCCCCATTCCACCCATAGCGCCAGGTGCCCTGGGGCGTGTGCTTCTCCGTCAGGTTGCCGTCCGCGTCGTGGGTGTAGTGCGTCTCGAAGGATTGCAGCAGCCGCCCGCCCGGCCCGTAGCGCCGGTCCGCCCGGGCGGGGTGGCGGTAGAGGTTGCCCACCTCGTCCAGGGCCCGGTGCTGGAAGCCGCCGTCCGGCCGCTTCGTCCCCACCAGCCGTCCCCGCGCGTCGTGCCGGTACTCGCTGGCGCCATGTACCGCGTCCCACATGGCCGCCAACTGGCCACCGGCCCGCCAGCGCCAGGTGCGTTGGGCCACCGTCCCGCCGCCCACCCACGTGCGCCTCTCCGTGGGGCGGCCCGCCTCGTCATGCCTCCAGCCCACCTCCACCCCGCCCGGCATCCACCGTTTCACCTCCAGCCCGCCCGCGTCCCTCTCCATCCGCACCGTCCACGCCGCCCTCCCAGGCGAGGTGGACGTGACTCCATGCACCCACCCCAGCGCGTCCCTCAGCAGCTTCTGGTGCGCCCCCAGGCTGCTCTCCACCTCCACCCGGTGGCCCGCCGCCGAGTAGCGGGACACCACCTCCACCTCCCCCTGCTTCTCCGCCACCACCCGTCCCAGCGCATCCCTCTCCAGCAGCACCCGGCCCGACTCGTTCTCCGCCTCCACCAGCGCCCCGTCCGCCCGGTAGCCGAAGGCCCGGAAGGTGCCGTCGCCGTACTCCACCCGCGTCAGCCTCCCCGCCTCATCATGGGTGAGGTGCCGCGTCTTGCCACTCGGCTGCGTGGCCCTCGTCAGCCGCCCGGCCGCGTCGTACTCGTAGTGCCATACCGCCCCGTCGAAGCCCTCCTGGCGCACCACCCGTCCCAACTCGTCCCGGGTATAGCGGTACACCTCGCCCGCCTCGTTCTCCACCTCCACCAGTTGGCCGTCGGCGTCATGGCGCCAGCCCAGGCGGGTGCCCGCCTCCTCCCGCCAGGCGGGCCAGTGCAAGCCCGTGTAGCCCAGCCGCACCTGACGCAGCGGCCCCTTCACCTCCAGCAGGTTGCCCTCCGCGTCGTAGTGGCCCTCGAGCATCTCCAGGCCGGGCCCCTCCACCCGCACCGGCCTGTCCAGCAAGTCGTAGTGCACCCGCTCCACGCCCCCGCGTGCGTCTCGAAGGCAAACCCTCCGGCCCCTCCGGTCGTACTCCAGACGCACCTGCCCTCCGGTGGGCAGGCGGACGCGAATGGGGTTGCACTGCTCGTCGTACTCGTACTCCGTCCGCTCACCGCCCCCGCCCACCTCCACCACCCGGAGGCCGCGCACATACGCATGGCGCCGCGTCTCCCCCAGCGGATGGGTCTCCTCCAGCAACTGGCCGCACACGTCGTAGCGCCAGCGCCACGTGCCCCCGTTGGCGTCCGTGGCCTCCTCCGGCAGGTTGTGCCGGTTGTAGCGCACAGCCACCGTGGTCCCGTCCGGTCCCACCACCTTCGTCCGGTTGCCGCGCGCGTCGTACTCGTACGTGGTAGTGTGGCCCAGCGCGTCCGTCTCCCCTACCAGCCGCAGCGCCTCGTCGTACTCCTTGCGCTTTTCCCCTCCCCGCGCGTCCACCTCCCTCTCCACCACCCCCGCTGCGTTGGAGTGGTAGGTGGTGGTGTGGCCCAGTGAGTCCGTCACCTCGGTGACTCGTGCCCTCCTGTCGTAGCGCAGCCGGTGGTTGTAGATGCCGCCGTCCCCCCACGTGTGCACGCACCACGCCTCCGCCCCCTTCCCGTCATACTCGAAGTGGAAGGAGAGGCCCGTCCTGTCCGTCTCCTTCACCAGCAGACAGCCCTCGTAGGCGTAGCGCATGGCCTGGCCCAGCGCGTCCCGCGTCTCCACCAGGTGTCCCGCCTCCGAGTACACGTAGCGGTTGTGCGTCACCTGCCCCGGCTCGCGCGGGTGAGGCAGCGCCACCCGTAGGAGGCGTCCCGCCGCGTCGCACTCGAAGAGCACCCGCCGGCCCGCGCTGTCCCTCACCCACTTCAGGTGCCCCAGCCCGTCGTACTCGTACTCGATGGCGTGGCCTGGCCGGTTGCGCGTGCGCACCACCCGGCACACTCCCGGCTGTCTCTCGCCCGCGACGCGCCGCAGCTCGTGTGTGAGGCCCTCCGCCGACTCCACCTCCCAGCGCGCCTCCCCTTCCCGCCGCAGCGTCAGCCGGTTCATCCGCTGCTCCACCTGGGCCCCCACCGGCATCCGCTGTCCGGGGAAGCCCGTGGTGTCGAACTCGAGCTCCCGCCCGTCCTCCGCCCGGTACACCACCCGCCCGTCCTCCTCCCATACCGCCAACCCCAGCGAGTGGCTCCACCCCCAACCCAGCCCCGTGTCCCTCTCGCCCCAACTCGAGGCGTAGCGGCGGGTAAAACGCAGCGCGATGGGCCCCGGTAGTTCCCAATCCGCCGCCTCCGTCACCACCTTCCCCGTGGCCACGTCCACCGGGTGCCCCGTCAACGTGCAGATGGCACCGCGGGCGAAGTCCCGCATGCGCGACTCCTTGCCCACCTTCAGCGCGTCCAGGGCCCGGGCCGCCTTCCGGTTGAGGCGCTCGGACAGGGCCTTCATCCTCCGGCTGCCCTTCTGCAGCTTGCGCAGCTTCTTCAAGCCCTTGAGCAGGCCTCCCACCGCCACCTTCGTCATCAGCCCCGACAGGGAAATCGTCGGAGGCCCGCCCACGAACACCGGCGGCCCCGTCGGAATGGACAGGGCAATGGAGGTGGGAAGCAGCAGCGTCTTGGCCCCCGGCCCCTTCTTGCGTGGCGGCGAGGGCATGCCGATGTCCTGGCAGCTGAGCACCGGCAGCGTCATGTAGGTGAAGGGCTCGTCGTCCACCACCACGGTGGAGCTGCCCATGAAGGTCTCGTTCTCGTTGCCCGGCGGTTTGGCGAACACCCCTCCAATGGGGAAGTGGGGAGGCAGTGTCACGCCGCCCGTGCCCGCTTGCGCCCGCGGCAAGCCGTTGACCACCACCGTGGCGCCGATGATGGGCAGGTAGTCGAACGGGTCGAAGACGATGCCGATATGCGGGTGGGGAATGGGCACCACCACTCCGGGTGGGGTGATGATGAAGTGGATGTCGATTCCCAACACCGGATCCAGGTGCTTGACCGCGAGCATCATGCCGCCTGACCTCCCGCGGCCTGGACATCCGGCCGCCCATCATTGTCCAGGAGCCATGCTACTTGCGGCCTGCGCCTCCAATCCATTCCAAGTGGTGGAGGTGCTCGAGGGGCTGCGGAGTGCGCGGCGCGATGACAATGAATACCGTGACAACGAGAACGGAGCCGGCGTGATTGGAGGCAGCGCGGCGTGCGAGGTGGACGCTGGCTGTGTGGTGGCGAAGGACTTCGCCGTGCGCGCCGCGAGGGTTGGGCCTGCGCGAGTCCCAAGTGGAACCGTGGGACGATGTTTCAGGGCCCGATGGAGGTGGGGGGGCGCGGCGTGGCTTCGATGCCGACGTAGCACTTGCCCTGGTACTCGGCGATGCCTCTGGGACACGGCGGGTGTTTGGCCAGTTCGAGCCAGCACGCGCCGCGCAGCTCCACTTCGCCACGCGTGGCATCGCACGGAGGCCTCTTCTGGCCCACAGCAGGCTTTTCGGGCATGGGGAGCCCCGCGATGCCCGCCAGCACCTCATCGTTCGCGGGGATGAACTCCAGGCTTTCCTCCACGGAGTGCTTCTCCTGGGCGTGCACCTCCTGCGGATGCACGGTGGCCCGTGGCCAGAGGAGCACCGCGAGCGCGAGCAGCGCGGCCAGCGCCAGCGCCGCCCCGGGCGAACCGAGCCGGCCCGCCGGACGCGGACGAGACTCCTTCGGGCCTCCCGTCAGGTGGGCGCGCATCTCCGGCCGGGCGTCGATGCGCATGAAGGTCGCCGCCCACCGCTCGAGCATCCACGTCAGCTGCCGGGGCTGTCCGTTCGCGGGCGCGTGCTCCACCTCCAGCGCGAGGTAGGGCGGGGTGACGTTGGCGGTGGCGCGCACCTGCCAGTGCTCTTCCGCCCGCAGATCTCCCTTGGGGGCGGGCATGAGCACCAGGGCCGGGTTGCCCGTCTCGGTGTTGCGCGCCTCGTACAGGCGCCCCAGTCCTCCGCCGATCGCGCGATGGCGAAGGGTGATGCGATACGGCCCCAGGGGTCCTCCGCTCCAGGGCGTGTCTTCTTCTTTCATGCAGTCCTCCCGAGGAGCGTTCCTAGCACGATGGTGCCGAGGATGACCAGACAGGTCTCCATCTCGCTCCACGGAAATATCACGTCCGCAGTAGGGTCCGAGCCGCGGGTTGTCGTGCTCGCTGGAGGGTGACCGCGTCCTCAGAGGGCGGTGAGCTGCGTCCGGATGAACTCCGTGACGTGGGCGAGCACCTCGCTCGGCGCCTGGGACCCGCTCCACGTCCGCGCCACGAGCTGGCCGCGCGGTCCCCGGTACGTCCACTCGCGTGACTTCGCCATGTGCCGTGTCCTCCGCCAGCCCCCGGGAAGCTCCCGGGAGGGCGGCCCTGATGCTCGGGTTCTACCTACTCGGCGCGCATCCAGTACTGGGTGCGCCCGATGAGGGCGATGCCGATGAAGCCGCGGACCTTCAGCTTCTTGCCCCCGTCCTCGACGGCGATCTTGGCCTTGTAGGTCTTGCCATTGGCCGGGTCGAGGATGGTGCCACCCGTCCACTCATTGCCGTCCTTCTTGAGGTCGCGCAGGATGACCATGCCGATGATGGGCTGGTTCTTCAGCGCCCCCTCGCACTTGTCGCAGAGCGGATTCTGCTCCTCGTTGGGCGCGCGGAAGAGCTTCTCGATCTTCCCGTACAGCTTGCCGCCCTCTTCGTAGATGGTGACGATGGACTTGGGCTTCTTCGTCTCGTCATCGATGGTGGTCCAGCGCCCCACGGCGCTCGCCTCCTGGGCGAGGGCGTTCGTGGCGAACAGCAGGGTCAGCGTGGCCAGTCCCAACCAACGGGTCGCAGTCATTTGGAGATCCTCGGGCGCTGGGAGTCACATGCCGCGAGGGTCCGTGCGCCGCGGTGACGTCCCCTCTGCGTTCCATCCGCACTCAGCGTCCGAGCCTACCCCCAGAGTGGAAGCACCCAAAGCCCTCCTTCTCTCCAAGAAGAAGGGAGCGCCGCCCGGGCTGCTCTCGGTGCGTGACCCATGAGGCGTGTCTGCCTATAAGGCGCTTCGCGTCAGGACCCACACGGAGCAAGCCATGTCATCCACGATGCCCACCCGTATGCGCCTCTCTCCTTCCCTGTCCCTGCTGTCCCTGCTGGCCGTTCTGCCCGCGTGTGGCCCGACCACCCGCGAGGACGCGCATGTCCAGGCCACCCGCGCCGCCTGCGACTACTACGCGGGCTGTGAGGAGATCGGCTCTGGCTCGGGCCAGGAGTTCCAGGACCGGGCCGAGTGTGAGGTGAAGAGCCGGGACTTCTTCCAGGGCGTGTGGACGGCGAACAACTGCCCCGCCATCAACGAGAAGGGGCTCGACACGTGCCTGGAGCGCATCCGCACCACCTCGTGCTCGAGCGGGGTGGACTACTTCAACACCGTGTTCATCGTCTGCGGCTCGGGCGCGGTGTGCCAGGACGCCGAGGACTGAGCGCCCGGTCCCCGGCCGCTCATCGCCCCAGGGTGAGCGCGGCCCGCAGGAGCGCGAGGGCTCCGCGGGTGTAGCGGCCATTGCTCAGGGAGAGCAGGGCCTCCATGAGGGGCCGCCGTACGAGGCCCTGGGTGGCGAGCCACAGGGAGCGGAGCGAGGCCTCCTGAAGCATGCTGCGGAGGACGGGGGAGATGTCCTCCCGGGCCTTCCCCAGAAACCTGCTCGCCTCGGCGAACATGCGCGCGTGGATGAAGCGCGCCACGGGCGAAGCGTGCATGTCCATGAGCGGGGTGTTGAGCGTGAAGGCGCCGGGCGCCTCGTGGGTGTTCTCCGGCAGGGGGGCGCCGTACAGGGCGGCGAAGGCCTCATGGCTGAAGCCTCCCGGCGCTCGCACGTCCCGGTACACCGCGGGAACGTCCTGGGGCAGGGGAGGGGCCTCGGAGGAGAGCTCCACCCGGGCGCGCGCGCGCACGTCCCGCGAGGAGCTGCCCACGCGCACCTCGTAGGTACCGGGCTCCACCGCCCAGTCCCCGCGAGCGGCGTCCCAGACGGCGAAGGCGCGCCGGTCGAGCGTCAGCCGCACCCGTTGCGACTCTCCCGGGGCGAGCCGCACCTTGGTGAAGGCCTTCAGCTCCTGGGGGGGGCGGAACACGCCGGGGGCCACGGCGTGCACGTACACCTGCACCACCTCGGCGCCGGGGCGTGGGCCGGTGTTCGTCACGGTGACGGAGACCTCGAGCGTGTCGCCGTCGCGCAGCCGTTCGGCGTCCAGGGAGAGGTCCGCGTACGCGAACGTGGTGTACGAGAGCCCGTGGCCGAAGGGGAACAGCACGTCCGTGCCGGCCGCGTCGTGGTAGCGGTAGCCCACGTACAGGCTCTCGCGGTACTCGAGCACCCGCGGGCCCTTGGGCATGGCGCTCACCGGGAGATCCTCGAGGTGCAGCGGGAAGGTCTCCGCCAGGCGTCCCCCGGGCTCCAGGTCTCCGATCAGCACGCGCGCCACGGCGCCGCCTCCCGCCTGCCCGCCGAGGTAGGCCTCGAGGATGGCCGGCACCCGAGCATGCCAGGGCATCTCCACGGGAGCCCCGTTGCTCAGGACGACGGCGACGCGCGGGTGGACCTCGGCCACCGCGCGGACGAGGGCATCATGCGCGGGAGGCAGGCGCAGGTACTCCCGGTCGAGCCCTTCCGTCTCATAGGCCTCGGCCAGGCCGACGAAGAGCAGCACGGCGTCCGCACCGCGCGCCGCCTCGCACGCCTCGGCGATGAGCGCCGGGTCGGGGCGATCCTCGTACCGGCCGTACCCCGGAGCGTAGGTGAGGCGCCCGCCGGCCTCCGCGACGCGCGTGCGCAGCGCCCCGAGCGCGTTCTCCAGCTTCGTGGGCGTGAGCTCCGAGCTGCCCGCGCCCTGGTAGCGAGGCTCCCGCGCGAAGGCGCCGATGACCGCCAGGTGCGAGGCGGGGCTGACGGGCAGGACGCCGCCCTCGTTCTTCAGGAGCACCGCTCCCTCCGCGGCCGCCCGGAGCGCGAGCGCGTGGTGGGCCTCCGGGTCGTACGTATGGCCGGGCTCGCGCGCCCTGGCCGTGCGCTGGATGAGCTGGAGGATGCGCGTGACGGCCGCGTCGAGCACCGCGAGCGGCACCCGCCCGCTCCGGACGTCACGCAGGAGGGCCGCATCCCCCCGCCCCAGGGACCCGGGCATCTCCAGGTCGCACCCGGCGACGAGCGACTCGACGCGCACGTCGATGGCGCCCCAGTCGGACACCACCACGCCGTCGAAGCCCCACTCCTCCCGGAGGACGCGGGTGAGCAGCCACGGGTGCTGGGTGCAGTACGTCCCCTCGAGCCGGTTGTAGGCGGCCATGACGGTCCACGGCCGGGCCTCGGTGACGGCGTGCTCGAAGCTCGCGAGGTAGATTTCCCGCAGCGCGCGCGCATCCACCCGCGCGTCGATGTACGTGCGGCGCTCCTCCTGGTTGTTGGCGGCGAAGTGCTTGAGGGAGGCGGCCACGCCCGTGCGCTGCACGCCGCGGATCCACGCGGCCGCCATGCGCGAGGAGAGGAGTGGATCCTCGGAGAAGTACTCGAAGTTGCGGCCGCACAGGGGCGTGCGCTTGATGTTCGCGCCGGGCCCGAGCAGGACGCTCACGCCCATGGCCCGGGCCTCCTCGCCGAGCGCCACGCCCACCTCCTCGAGCAGCGCCACGTCCCAGGTGGCCGCGAGGGCGGAGGCGGTGGGGAAGCACGTGGCCGGCTCGTTCGTGGCCAGGTTCACCGCCTGGCCGAGGTCCCCCTTCATCAGGCGCACGCCGTGGGGGCCGTCGGTGAGGACGATGCGGGGCACGCCGAGCCGGGGCACGCCGCCGAGCGTCCAGAGGTCCCGGCCCGCGCACAGCGCCACCTTCTCCTCGAGCGTCATGGCGGCCAGCGTCGCGGCCACGTCTGCCTGGGGCTCCGTCGTTTCCCTGCTCATGCCCGGAGTCTTACGCGGGACCGGAGGTGCCGCGGTAGTGGGACCAGGCGTCCCACGCATGCCGCCTCAGCGGTTGAGCTGGTAGCGGCGGGCGATCTCCGTCACCTCGCGGGTGACGGCCTGGAGCGTCTCGGTGGCCTGCAGCGTGGTGTCCAGCCGCTTCATCGTCTCGTCCATGCCCGCCGAGATGTGGCCGATGGCGTTGAAGATGTGGGAGATGCCCGTGTTCTGCTGGTTCACCGCGACGGCGATCTGCCGCACGGCCGCGGCGTTCTCCTGGATGATGAAGGACATCTCGCGCAGGTTGTTGCCCGAGGACTTCACCATCTCCAGGCCGCCCTCCACCTGCAGCGCGCCCTGCTCGCTCATGGAGACCACGTCCCGGATGGCGGTGCCGATGTCCAGCAGGCTCTTGCGGATGAGGGCGTTCTCCCGGATGGTCTGGTCCGCCAGCTTGCGAATCTCACTGGCCACCACGGCGAAGCCCGCGCCCTGGTCTCCCGCGCGCGCGGCCTCGATGGAGGCGTTGAGCGCCAGCAGGTGGGACTGGTCCGCCAGGTCCTTCACCGTGACGGCGATGTGGGCGATCTGCGTGGCGCTCTCCTGCAGGCGCAGCACCTTGCCGCGGATGCCGTCCACGAAGTCGCGGATGGTGTTGAGGCCCGTGAGGGTCCGCTCCAGGGACTCCTCGCCGTACTGGCCGAGCTGCCCGGCGTGGCCGGCCACGCTGAGCACCGTCTCGGCCTTGTGCGAGGCCAGCTCGGAGGTGGTGCGGATCTCCTCCGAGGTGAGCTGGGCCTGCTGGAGCATGGCGGCCTGCTCCGTCAGACGCTGGCGCTGCTGGTGGCTCGCGGAGCCCAGGGCCGTGCTCGCCGACAGCAGCATGGTGGCCGAGGCCTGCAGGCGGGTGGGAATCTCCTGCAGCCGCTCGAGCGCCGTGGTCATGCCCGCCGCGAGGTCACCCATCTCGTCGGTGGAGGCCCAGCGGGGCGCGAAGGGGGCGCCCTGGGCCAGGGCCTCGATGGCCTCCAGCACGGCCGATGTCGCGCGCACCTGGCGGCGCGCCAGCATCCAGGCGGACAGCGACAGGACGATGAGGACGAACGCCCCCATCGCCAGCAGCGGCGGGCCCATGGTGGTCAGCAGGCTGTCGCTGAAGCCATGCAGCTTCTCGGCGATCAGCGCGCCCTGGGCCTGGGGAATGGACGGGTCCTCGAGCACGGCCTTCATCTGCGCATCGCGCAGCTCGAGCGTCTGCAGGATGAACACCAGTCCGGTGAGCACCAGGGTGCTCGTCAGCGCGGAGGCGAACACGTAGGGCAGGAACCAGCGCTGCCGCGGCCAGAAGGCACCCTGGCCGGTGGCCTGCACCCTCAGGCGGTTGCGCTCCTCGATGATGAGCGGCATCAACATCTGCTCGAGCTTGATGCCCACGGGCAGCGCCAGCACCTGGCCGATGGTGGCGGCCACCAGGAACCCGAGCCCGATCATCAAGGGGTGCTTGCCGGTGCGGAGCACCAGCGGGACGACATAGACGAGCCCGCCCAGCAGGGCAGGGGCCTGGGTCACCATGAACGCGAGCTTCCAGGGCAGCATCTGCAGCCGGGCGAGCCGCTCCTGGGGAGGCTCGCCGGGCCGGGCGGGGAGGTTGCCGCGCAGCAGCAAGGAGATGCCCGTCCAGGGAATCAGCAGCGCCGCCACCACGAAGACCACGGGGAGCACGTGCACCAGGGCCCAGAGGTGGTCCTGGGCGGACAGCCCCAACGACAACGCGAGGAGGTAGCCCGCGATGGGCGCGGAGGGCGTGAGCCACGCCAACACGACCAGGTGGATGCGTCGGGCGAGCTGCGGAGGAATGACCGTCTGCGGGGGCGAGCCGTTCATGAGGCGTGGCCATTCTCCCAGAGGGAGGGGGGGCTTATGGAGAGGCGCGGGAAGAAATCCCGGCGCCTGCCTGGATGCTTCCCTATCGGCCGGGATGTTAATCCGGTCCCACCCGGTGCGCCTTCAAATAGAGGAAAACTGGGAAAAGGAAAACTAGGGCGGCTGGGTGTGGAGCAGCTCCTGGAAGAGGACCTCGGCCACGTCCCGGAAGAGCTCCCCCGAGGCCAGCAGCCCTCCGCAGTGGTGGGGCTCGCGGGCGAGCGTCAGCGCCACGCACTTCTCCAGCACCGCGTCCCAGAAGGACTCCGAGTCCGGTGGCAGGAGGTAGTCCCGGATGACACCTTGGGGCCAGGGGAGCACGGTGGTGGGGTCCGCGTCGCTCAGGCTGGTGAAGCAGTCCAGGTCCACGTCCAGCAGGACGCGCCCGGCGGCCTGGAGCACCTCTCGCACCGCGTCACCGGGGGCGGGGGCGTTGAAGGCCTCGGCGGCGCGGTCCACGGTGGGCACCACCACCAGCCGGTGCGGGCGTCCCCGCGTGTCCACGTAGACGTCTCCGGAGAACGTCCCCCGCGGCCGTCCCCGGGCGAGCACCAGCGCGTCGCCCACCAGCCCCGCCTCCATGGCCGCCAGCACGTGATCGTAGTTGCGCACGTCCAGGGCCCACCGCGCGTGCTCGTCCAGGGCGCGCAGCCCCGCCGAGCGGTCCGGCACCGCCGCGGGGGCCTGGGGCACCACCAGATCCAGGTGCCGGTCCAGCGTCACCAGCAGCGCCGGCGGCCCGTCCTCCAGCGCGCAGGCCCACGCGGGCAGTGCCAGCCGGTGCGGGTCGAACACGTATGCGTCCGAGGGCCCCCGGCCACCGCCGAGTGACAGCCGGATGACGCCCGCCAGACGCAGATGCTTGTGGGATTCGTCCATCACAGGGAATAACCGTCCGTTCACGGCATTTGGCGGGCCGCGCGCCGCCGGGAGTGTAGGCTGCGCGCGCTTCCTACCTCAAAGGAGGGAACGCCCGCTCCCCGGGCGCCAGCCCCGCATGCGCATCCTGCTCGCAGCCGCGCTCCTTTTGACGAGCGCCCCCGTCCTCGCCCAGCAGCCCCCCGCGAAAACCATGACCGCCTCCCAAGACGCCTTCCTGAAGGATTTCGCGGAGACGCGCCGCTTCATGAGCGGGCGTCCCGTCAATCCGCGCATCACTCCCGACGAGAAGACCGTCCTCTTCCTGCGGGGCCAGCCGCGCGCGCCCATCCAGACGCTCTTCGCCTTCGACGTGGCCACGGGCGAGGCGAAGGAGGTGCTCACCCCCGAGGCCATCCTCAAGGGCTCCGAGGAGACGCTCACCCCCGAGGAGAAGGCCCGCCGCGAGCGCATGCGCGTGAGTGCCCGGGGCTTCACCACGTACCAGCTGTCCGAGGACGGCTCGCGGATTCTCGTGCCGCTCTCCGGCAAGCTCTACCTGGTCGAGCGCCTCACCGGGAAGTCCACCGAGCTGAAGACGGGCCCGGGCGTGATCGATCCGCGGCTCTCCTCGGACGGCCAGCAGGTGGCGTACGTGCGGGACAACGACGTGTTCCGCCTCGAGGTGGCCAGCAACAAGGAGCACCGTGTCACCACGGGAGGCAGCCCGGCGAAGACGCACGGCCTGGCCGAGTTCGTCGCGCAGGAGGAGATGAGCCGCTTCTCCGGTTGGTGGTGGAGCCCGGACGCGAAGTTCATCGCCTACACCGAGTCGGACACGGCGGACGTGGAGAAGCTCTCCATCATCGACGTGATGCACCCGGAGAAGGGCGCGGAGGACTACGCGTACCCGCGGCCGGGCAAGAACAACGCGAAGGTGCGCCTGGGCATCACTCCCGTCACGGGCGGCAAGACGGTGTGGGTGCAGTGGGACGCGGAGAAGTACCCGTACCTGGCCACGGTGGTGTGGCCGAAGAAGGGCTCCCTGACGGTGCTGGTGCAGAACCGCACGCAGACGGAGGAGAAGCTGCTCGCGGTGGACACGGCCAGCGGCAAGACGAAGGAGCTGCTCACCGAGAAGGATGACGCCTGGCTCGAGCTGGAGCAGACCTTCCCGCTGTGGCTCGAGGATGGCAGCGGCTTCCTCTGGTACACCGAGCGCAATGGCGGCCCCGAGGTGGAGCTGCGCAACGCGGATGGAAGCCTCGCGCGCTCGCTGGTGAAGCCGGAGGCGGGCTTCCGCAACCTCGCGCGCTACATCGAGAAGGAGCGCACCCTGTACTTCGTGGGCGGCCCCAACCCCTCGGAGAGCTACCTGTGGCGCGTGAAGGAGGGCGGCGCTCCGGAGCAGGTGCGCCCCGGCACCACGGGGGAGGCGGTGGAGATGGGCAGCGTCGCGCGCTCCGGCAACCTGGCCGTCATCACCCACTCGAGCCCCACGTCCATGCCGCGCACCTACGTGGTGCGGGGTGATGGCTCCCGCGTGGGCGAGCTGCCCTCGGTGGCGGTGGAGCCCGGCTTCGTCCCCGTCGTCGAGTACCGCGAGGTGGGTCCGCTGAAGTTCCAGTCCTCGCTGGTGCGCCCGCGCAACGCGAAGCCCGGCCAGAAGCTGCCCACCATCGTCGAGGTGTACGCCGGCCCCACCGTCACCGTCGTGCACAAGTCCATGGCCGCGCACCTGCTGTCGCAGTGGATGGCGGACCAGGGCTTCCTCATCGCCCGCTTCGATGGCCGCGGCACCCCGCTGCGCGGCTCCAAGTGGCAGCGCGCCGTGCACCTGGACTTCTCCGGCGTGACGCTGGAGGACCAGGCCGCCGCCGTCCAGGCGCTCGCCGCCGTGGTGCCCGAGGTGGACCCGCAGCGCGTGGGCATCGAGGGGTGGAGCTTCGGTGGCTACATGGGCGCGCTCGCCGCCCTCGAGCGTCCGGACGTCTTCAAGGCCGCGGTGGCTGGCGCTCCGGTGGTGGACTGGCTCGACTACGACACCCACTACACCGAGCGCTACCTCGGCCTGCCCCAGCAGCACCCCGAGGCCTACGAGAAGAGCTCGCTGCTCACCTACGCGCGTGACACCCGCAAGCCCATCTCCCCGCTGCTGCTCATCCACGGCACCGCGGACGACAACGTGTACTTCTTCCACACGCTCAAGCTGTCCGACGCGCTCTTCCGCGCCGGCAAGCACCACGAGCTGCTGCCGCTGAGCGGCCTCACGCACATGGTGCCGGATCCGCTCGTCACCCAGCGCCAGTACGAGTGGGTGATGAACCACTTCAAGCGGCACCTGGCGAAGTAGCCGCGGGGACAGCCCGCAAAGAGAAAGGCCCGGCTCCTCCTGAGGGATGCCGGGCCTTTTTCCGAGGCCACTATCGGTACGCAGTGGCTCGGGGCGGACTCAGACGGCGCGAACGTTCTGCGCCTGCAGACCCTTGGGGCCCTTGGCCAGCTCGAACTCCACCTTCTGCCCCTCGGCGAGGGTGCGGAACCCATCCATGTTGATGGCGGTGTGGTGGCAGAACACGTCCTCGCCGCCGCCGTCCTGCACGATGAATCCGAAGCCCTTCGCGTCGTTGAACCACTTCACGGTACCAGTTGCCATTGTGCTTCCTTGTCAGGAGCCGGCCCGAGACCGACTCGTTCTCCCGTCCCCCGTCCGTCGGGTGACAGGTGAAAGGCTAGGCGGGCAGCCGAGCGCCTGTCCAGTCGGCTGCCCTGTTTTCCTGGTTGGTGCCGTTTAGCGGCTTTTCAAATTTCCAGCAGCAGCCGAGTGGGGTCCTCGATGCAGTCCTTGACGCGCACGAGGAACTGCACGGCCTCGCGGCCGTCGATGAGGCGATGGTCGTAGGAGAGGGCCAGGTACATGATGGGCCGGATGACGACCTGGCCGTTGCGGGCCACGGGGCGCTCCACGATGTTGTGCATCCCCAGGATGCCCGTCTGGGGCGGGTTGATGATGGGGGTGGAGAGCATCGAGCCGAAGATGCCGCCGTTGGTGATGGTGAAGGTGCCGCCCTGCAGCTCGGCGAGCGTGAGCTTGTCGTTGCGCGCGCGGGTGCCGTAGTCGCCGACCTTCTTCTCCAGCTCGGCCATGGACAGGGTGTCGGCGTCACGCACCACGGGGACGACGAGGCCGCGGCTGCCGCTCACCGCCACGCCGATGTCGTAGTAGTGCTTGAAGACGACGTCGTCGCCGTCGATCTCCGCGTTCACCTGGGGGAAGGCCTTGAGGGCCTCGACGGCGGCGCGGATGAAGAAGCTCATGAAGCCGAGCTTCACGCCGTGGCGGGCGAGGAACTTGTCCTGGTGCTGCTTGCGCAGCTCCATCACCGCGCCCATGTCCACCTCGTTGAAGGTGGTGAGGATGGCGGCGGTGGACTGGGCCTGGACGAGGCGCTCGGCGACGCGGCGGCGCAGCGGCGTCATCTTCACGCGCTCCTCGCGGTCGGCGCGCGGGCGCGGGCCGGAGGGAGCGGCCGGAGCCGGGGCACGCTGGGCGGGGGCCTCGGCCGGGCGGTTGAGCTGACCGAGCGCGTCCTCCTTGGTGATGCGGCCGCCGGTGCCACTGCCCTTGAGCTGGGCCACGTCGAGCTTGTTCTCCTCGACGATCTTCCGGGCGGTGGGCGTCATGCGGACGTCGGCACCGGCGGAAGCGGCGGCGGCGACGGGAGCGGGCGCGGCGGCGGGAGCGGCGGCCTGGGGCGCGGGAGCGGAGGCGCCAGCGCCAGCGGCGTCGATGGTGCCCAGCACGTCGCCCACGCGCACCTTGTCACCCTCGTTGAAGGCGATGGTGGCGAGGGAGCCGGCGGCGGGGGAGGGCACGTCGATGGTGACCTTGTCGGTCTCCAGGACGACGAGGGGCTCGTCGGCGGAGACGGACTCGCCCTTCTTCTTGTTCCACTTCCCGACGACGGCTTCAGTGATGGACTCGCCCAGGGGCGGGACTTTCAGTTCAACGGCCATTCTTGGTTCCTCGGAGGATGGCTTCCTCGACGATGAGCTGCTGCTCCAGGTTGTGCGTCTGGGGGAAGCCGGTGGCGGGGCTGGCGGCTTCCGCGCGCCCGATGTAGCCCACCTTCAGCGGGTTCTGGCCCCGGGCGGAGGCCAGGTCGTGCAGACGGGGCAACATGAAGTGCCAGCCACCCGAGTTCCGGGGCTCTTCCTGCACCCAGAGGAGTTCGGTGAGCTTCGGCATCTTCGCGACGAGGCCTGCCAGCTCGTCGAAGGGGAAGGGGTAGAGCTGCTCCACGCGGACGATGGCGATGGACTCGTCCTTGCGCTCGTCCCGCGTCTTGACCAGGTCGTAGTAGACCTTGCCGGAGCACAGCAGCAGCCGCGTCACGTTGGCCGGGTTCACGCGGTCCAGGATGACTTCCTGGAAGGTGCCGGTGGCCAGCTCGTCCAGCTTGCTCGTCGCCTCGGGGCGGCGCAGCAGGCTCTTGGGCGACATGATGACGAGCGGCTTGCGCAGCGGGCGCAGCACCTGGCGGCGCAGCAGGTGGAAGATCTGCGCGGGCGTGGTGGGGTAGGCCACCTGGAGGTTGTCCTCGGCGCTCAGGCTCAGGAAGCGCTCCAGACGGGCGCTGGAGTGCTCCGGGCCCTGGCCCTCGTAGCCGTGGGGCAGCAGCAGGGTGAGGCCGCTCAGCCGCCGCCACTTGCTCTCACCGGCCGCGATGAACTGGTCGATGATGATTTGAGCGCCGTTGGCGAAGTCACCGAACTGGGCCTCCCAGAGGGTGAGGCCGTCCGGCACGTCGAGGCTGTAGCCGTACTCGAAGCCGAGCACGCCCATCTCGGACAGGGGGCTGTTGAAGACCTCGAAGCGGGCCTTGCCGGTGGGGAACTGGCGCAGGGGGACGAAGTTGTCGCCCGTCTTCACGTCGTGCAGCACGGCGTGGCGGTGGCTGAAGGTGCCGCGCTCGCTGTCCTGGCCGCTGAGGCGGATGGCGTAGCCCTCGGAGAGCAGGGTGGCGTAGGCGAGCGACTCGCCCTCGCTCCACTGCAGCTCCTCGCTCTGCAGCATGGCCTGGCGCTTCTTGAGCACCGTGCGCTCCACGTCGCGGTGGACGTTGAAGCCCTCGGGCACCTCGGCCAGCTTCTTCAGGGCCGCGCGCAGCGTCTCCTTGTCCACCGCGGTGGTGGCCAGCGGGGCGCTCTTGTGCGCGCCGCCCTTGTACGGCTGCCACAGGCCTTCCAGCGCGTTGGGCTCCTTGAACTGGCTCTCCGCGCGGGCGCGCAGCAGCGCCGCGTCGAACTCCTGCATGCAGCGCTGCTTGATGGCCTCGGACTCGTCGGCGGGAATCCGGCCCTGCTGCGCCAGCTGCTGCGCGTAGAGCGTGCGCACGGAGGGGTGCTTGCGGATGATCTCGTACATCGCCGGCTGGGTGAACGAGGGGTCATCTCCCTCGTTGTGGCCGAAGCGGCGGTAGCAGACGAGGTCGATGACGACGTCGCTCTTGAAGGTCTGGCGGTACTCGGACGCCAGGCGGGCCACGTGGACGCACGCCTCGGGGTCGTCCCCGTTCACGTGGAAGACGGGCACGTCCAGCATCTGCGCCAGGGCCGTGGAGTAGATGGAGCTGCGCGAGTCGGACGGGTCGGTGGTGAAGCCCACCTGGTTGTTGATGACGACGTGCAGGGTGCCGCCCGTCTTGTAGCCCTCGAGGCCCGCCATGTTGAGCGTCTCGGCCACCACGCCCTGGCCGATGAAGGCCGCGTCGCCGTGGATGAGCAGCGGCATCACCTTGGTGCGCTCGGTGTCGCCGCTGCGGTCCTGCTTGGCGCGCACGCGGCCCTCCACCACCGGATCCACCGCCTCCAGGTGGCTGGGGTTGAAGGCCAGCGACAGGTGGATGCCCTTGCCGCCGCGCGTGGTGTGGTCCGAGCTGAAGCCCATGTGGTACTTCACGTCGCCGCGGCCCATGTGCTGCTTGGGGTCCTGCGGGCCCTCGAACTCGCTGAAGATCTGATCCGGCTTCTTGCCCAGGATGTTCGTCAGCACGTTGAGGCGGCCGCGGTGGGCCATGCCGATGACGACCTCCTTGAGGCCCAGGTCGCCGCCCACCTCGAGCACGGCGTCCAGCATGGGCACCAGGGCCTCACCACCATCCAGCGCGAAGCGCTTGGCGCCGATGAACTTGGTGTGCAGGAAGTTCTCGAAGCCCTCGGCGTAGGACAGCCGGGTGAGGATGTGGCGCTGCTCGTCCACGGAGAAGGCCGTGCGGTTCTCCGTGAACTCCATGCGCTTCATCAGCCAGCGCCGCCGCTCGCTGTCGAGCATCTGCATGTACTCGACGCCGATGGCACCGGTGTACGTGCGGTGCAGCCGGCCCAGCAGCTCCTTGAGCTTCACCCGGGCCTCGGGGAAGACGTGGGCGCTCTCCACCAGCTGCTCCAGCTCGGCGGTGGAGAAGTGCTTGTCGTCCACCATGCCCACGTCGGCCACGTGGTCCAGGGCCGGGCGGGGCCGGCCGAGCGGATCCAGCTGGGCGCGCAGGTGGCCGCGCAGGCGGAAGGCCGAGATGGCCTGGTCCACCCGGGCCTGCAGCTTCATGTCCTGCTCGAAGGCGACCGTGGGGGCCGTCTGCGGGGCCAGCGCCACCGCGGCGGCGGCCTTGTTGCCCTTCTCTCCCTTGCCGCCGTCCTTGCCCGGGACCACGGGCGCGGGCGGCTCGATGAGGGTCTTGTTGAAGATGGGCCGGCCGGCGCCGTCGTTGCGCTCGAACAACTCGCGCCAGCTCGGGTCCACGCTGGACGGATCCTCGAGGTAGCGCGCGTAGAGCCCCTCGATGAAGTCGATGTTTCCGCCGGAGAGGTACGAGTCCTGGAAATTCGCCATGGCGTGCGCTCTTTTACTGGAAGGCCGCCCCGTTGGGGGGTTTTCGGCACGATTTGTTGATCAGCCGGGTCCCGGCTCCCAATCCTTCCGGTCCGGGGGAGCAGCAGGATTCATGCGCCACGTGAGCGCACCTTTTTGATTTCCGTCCCATCCCATGCTTCGCCCGGAGCCACGGCCTGCGCTCCTGGCTGGGCCAGCAGCCCTCATGAGAGGCGGTAGAGCTGGCTAACGCGCCGCTGGTGAGAGGTGTGCCAAAGGACCTTCACTTCCAGTTGACTGGAAGTGATGTGTGTGCATGTGGGGTGCTTCCAGTTGACTGGAAGCGGAGCCCACCCGAGGCCCTGCCCGCACGTGTCCGGTGACGGCGGGTGTCATGCTAGGCTGCCCCACCTGGGAGGTAGCACGCATGAGGCAGGCAGAGGGAGGGGGGACGGATGGGGCGCGGCAGGCTCGTGCGCAACGGCTCCAGCGGCAGTTGTTGAGACGGCTCCTGAAGGAGGGGGCGCAGGAGGAGTTCCTGCCACGGGAGGGGGAGACGGTGGGCACCCTCGTCTTGAAGACGAAGGTGGGGGCGGGCAGCTACGGCACCGTGTACCGGGCCGTGCGTGATGGCACCGAGTATGCGGTGAAGTTGCTCTACCTGCCTCGCGCGGGCGAGTGGGCGCTGCGGGAATTGGAGGTGTTGCTGCGCCTGCACCACGTGGGTCTCATGGTGGTGGACAGCCATGGCCACCATGGTGAGCATCCTGGCTTCGGACCCCTCTTTCTCTACATCGTTACGGCCTATGTGCCCGGGCTGCCCCTGGACACGTATGTGGAACGCCACAACCCCACGGCGCGTGGGGTCGCGGATGTGGTGCTGAAGCTGGCGGAGCAGTTGGTGGTGGCGCATGACGTGGGCGTGGTGCACCGCGACATCAAGTGCGACAACGTGGTGGTGACGGGGGAGGGCAGGCCCGTGTTGGTGGACTACGGCGTGGGCACGTTTCCAGGAGCGCTGACGGTGACGCGGGGGCAGTTGCCGGGCGCCATCCGTTACCGTGCTCCGGAGGCCTGGCGCTTCCGGCGTGAGCGCCAGCCAGGCCAGGAGTACGTGGCGAGCGCCCGGGACGATTTGTGGGCGTTGGGCGTACTCTTCTACTGGCTGTTGACGGGAGTGTGGCCCTTCGACGGGGCGCGGGAGGAGGAGGTGGAGGACGCGGTGCTGAGCACCCGGCCCGTGCCGCCGCACGAGCGCAACCCGCGCGTCCCCCCGGGTCTGTCCGCCGTGTGCATGCGCATGTTGGAGGCGGCGCCCGAGGCGCGCTACGCGGATGCGGAGGCTGTCTGTGCGGCGCTGGAGGCGGTAGGTGCCGGAGCGGACGCGGCCTGGGAGGTGCCGTTGTGTGAAGCCTGGAGCCCGGAGAGCGCCACCACCCGGATGGACGAAGTGCTGGATGTGGAGCAGGCGCTGGCTCGGGATCGTCGGCTGCTGGTGTACGAGCGCGAGCACCCCCGGCGTGGCAAGCCCGGGGACGTGCCGGAACTGGTTCCCGTGTCGCCTCCCGCCGTGGCCGCTACGGCCGGGGAGCGCGCGCCCACCGTTCCAAAGGCGAAGGTATTTCTGCTCGGTGGCGGCGTCATGGCGCTGGCGCTGGCGACGAACCTCTTTCCGCCTCCACCTGTGCCACCGTCCCGGTCTTTCTTGGTTCAGAGGGGGCTGGAAGAGGGATTCAAGCACCTGCTGATGGTGCTGGAGCGCCAGGAAGTGGCGCCTCCATGGTGTCCGCTGGAAGGTGGAGATGGCGCGGCGCCCGCGTGGGCGGCCACCCCCGCGCCCGTCGCCCCCGCGATGCTCCCCCAGGACACGACGCGCGTGAAGACTTCGCGGAAGGACTCCCCCTCGCAGCAGCAGAAGCAGGGCCCGGTGCGCAGCGCCATGGCCCACACCCTGTGCACCGCCGCCGTGGGCGCGCTCGCCGCGGGGTGCCCCGGGGCCCAGGTGCGCGCCACGCCCCCGCCCGAGGCGTGCCCGCCCGGCGCCCTGGAAACCATGCGGCTGCTGGGCATCCGCACCGGGGCCGATGCTGGCACCCGGTTCGCTGGTGTGGTGTACGAGGACTTCGTCACCGTGCAGGAGGGGCCGGGGGCCCGGCTCGAGTTGGGAGACGACTTGGGCCAGCTGGAGGCGGGCACCGTGCTGACGGGGCGGCTGCTCTTCGGCAAGGAGCGCGTGTATGGCCGCTTCACCGAGGCCCAGCGGCCCACCGGGGAAACCTACCGCGTCTGCCTGGAGGCGTGGGGCTACCCGAAGGAAGGGCATGGCGACGAGCGGGGCCTCTTACGGAAGCCGCATAATGGTGGGCCGGACACGGCGAAGGTCCACGCATACCCACACGTGCGTGCGGTGGAGCGCTTCGAGTAGGCGGGCACGAAGCGGAGGGGTGAAGAGCGCGGGAGCCAACGCGGGAGGTTCCTGCTATGGTGCACCACTTCGGAGGTCTCATGCACCCTTCTCCCGCCGTCCTCGTGTTGCTCGTGCTGCTCGCCGGTACCTCCGCCGCCGCGCAGCCCTCCACCCCCACCGGTGAAGCGGCGGGTGCTCGCCGCACCGTGGTGTTGTCCTCCGAGGGCCAGGGGGCCGTTGCCGAGGTGCGCATCAGCCCGGACCTCCTCACCACGCTGCTCTTCGGCGCGCCCCTGAAGCTCGCCGGGGTGGAGGTAGAGGAGCGCGAGCACTTCTCCCGGGTGACGGTGCTGGAGGATGCGCTCCTGCTCGTCCCCTCCGGTGCGCTGGGGGCGGGAAGGCGGCTGCGGCTGAAGGTGCGCTTCGTGGAGGGGACGCAGCCTGTCAGCGCGGACTTCCTCCTGGTGGTGGAGGGCTCCCGGGCCGAGCCCCAGGTGAATGTGGAGGTGCAGCCGCCCGTGCCGGACGCTTGCTGGAGACCGGCCGAAGTGGAGCGCGTCACGGCCCGCCGGTGCCAGGCGGAGCTGGCGCGGATGCAGCAGCGCCCGGAGGGAATCACCGGCCTGCTGGCCACCGGGCAGTTGGACAGCACGGGCGTCACGGCTCACAAGCTTCGGTCGGGCGAGGACTTCACCCAACGCCCCGGAGAGCCCCTCAAGGTAGAAGACGCCACGAGCTACCGCGCCCGGGACACGGTGGCGCTGGAGTTGCGGGTGCGCAACGTGTCCACGCGGCCCTGGACGGCGGCGGGCGCGGTGCTGGTGGGCGAGGACGGCACGCGGCTGAAGGTGCGGCGGGTGTGGCCCCTGGAGCCCCTCCCTCCGGGTGCGGAGCGGCAGCGCGTGGTGGTGGAGGCCGAGGCGCCGCGGGCCCGGGGCCGCTTCACCCTGCTGCTGTGGCAGGACGGCGAGCCCCCGGGTGTTTCGCTGGAAGGGGTGACATTCCCGTAGGGGGGCCCCTCTTGTTACGTCCTCCATCCCTGCCCCTACCCCATGGATTGACATGGCCACGCAGGCCCCCCTGTACTCCCGAGCCCCTGGCTTCCAGGGTCCACGGTTCGTTGGGAGGCATGGCATGTCCATCCCTTTGGAGAATCCCCCCGTGGCGGCGAGGCCACGCCGCCGTTGGTGGGTGTTGCTGGTGCCGTTGCTCTTCTCGGCGTGTGCCACGGGCCACCCCTCGGGCGGCATGTTCGCGGGCCGGGGACCTGCGCTGTCACTCACGCCGCCACCCGCGCCCCAGGAGGAAGCCCCCCCGGCTTCGGACGCCGGGCTCGCGGGGGCGGTGGTGTACGAGGTGGCGGTGGTGGAGCCGGGCCGTGGCACCACGCGGCCGGTGCCGGTGAGCCGGGAGGACTTCCAGCGCGCCTTGCGGCACATCGCCCACCAGGTGCAACACGAGGGCAAGAGCCCGCGCGAGGCCGCACTCGAGTGGATGAAGGGACAGGTGGAGCAGCACCCGGAGTGGGAGCAGATGAGCGGGACGTGGGTGGCCGAGGTG
>NZ_DBNGVP010000025.1:0-52871 GCF_057119385.1 Archangium sp.
CTGTCACGGAGCGCCGTGGCCACCGTGGTGGAGAAGAGCGAGCGGTGGTAGCCGTGGGACATGGCGCCGTGGACGCGGCCCAGGGGCACGGTGTCCCCGGTGGGCGTGGCGCGGCGCTCGATCTTCATGCCGAGCCGTGACGCCTGCCTGTACACGTTGGTCTCATCGATGCCCGAGCCGTGGTTCCACAGCACGGTGAGGTAGTGGTTGGCCGGGCTGCGCTGGATACCCCAGGTGAAGAAGTCGATGGCGCACTGGGGATCTCCGGTGTTCGTCTCGCCGATCTCCTCGACGATGTCCTGATCGGCCGTGGTCCCCTTGCGGACGTGGTAGCGGCGCGTCTGCTGGTCGCCCATCCTGTCGAGCTGGACGAGGATGTCCACGTCATCCGTCGAGCCCACCTGTTTGAGCTCCTGGAGATCATCCAGGGCCGCGTCCTCGAGATTGTTGTCGCCGGCCATCCAGACCATGACCGTCCATTGCTTCTTCTGTGGCGCTGGCATGTGCATCCCCCTTGTCCGTGAGTCCAATGGGAAGGTGGAGTCCGGGGGGCTCCCCCGGACAGGGGCCCGGAGTGCCAGGAGGCGGTGGGGCCGGAACCGGCCGGGAGGAGGAAGGCCGGGGGAGCGGGGGCCTCGTTCCGAGCCGGGCCCCCATTCCTACCGCGTGGGGGAGGCCGGGGCCTCTTCCCGCCTCGAGGACTCGAGCAGCCGCAGCACCTCGTCGTCGGAGACCTGGGTGAAGTCCTCGTACCAATCGCCGATGGCCCAGAGCGCGGGCGAGGCCTCCACGCACACCACCTCGTCGGCCTCGGGCGCTATCTCCTCCAGGCTCTGGCTCGCGGCCACCGGCACGGCGAGGATGAGCTCCCCCGGGTGGTGCTCACGAAGGGAACGGATGGCGGCCCGGACGGTTCCTCCCGTGGCGATCCCATCATCCACGAGGATGACGGTCCGTCCGCGCAGCTCGGGAGGAGGCCCCCCGTGCCGGAACCGCAGGGCCCGCCTCGCCACCTCCCGGGCCTCCCGTTGGGCCGCGCCGGCGAGATCCTCCTCCTCCAGGCCGAGCCGCCTCATGAGGGGGCGGTTGAGGTACATGGCGCCGCCTTCCGCCACCGCTCCCACGCCCAGCTCCGGCCGGCCGGGCGTGCCAATCTTCCGGGACACCCAGACGTCGAGGGGCGCGCCGAGCGCCCGCGCGACTTCATGGGCCACGGGGATGCCTCCGCGGGGGAGTCCCAGCACCAGGGGATTCCGCCCGGCGTAGTGCCCCAGGAGCGACGCCAGCTGTCTGCCCGCATCCGTGCGATCGATGAACCTCATGTGCATCCTCCCCGAGGAATGCCGCGCACCCTCGCGCGGACGTGACACCCCGGGCGTCGTGGAGGCCGGCCATGGACAGGCCCCCGGCGAGCGGGGCTACACCGGGACGGTGCGGCGCGAGGCCCGCGTGCGGCGGGGCGGTGGGCGCTCGGACTGGCCGGTGCGGCCGTGCTGGCTCCACACGTCGGTCATCAGGGCGAGCACCAGCCCCACGATGGGCCAGCGCGTCCACTGCCCGCCGAACCAGTGCTGCACGGCCGAGTACCAGAGCAGCGTGGTGGGCAGGAAGATGAAGCCGAGGATGGGCCAGAGCAGCGTGTCGAACATGCCCCGGAACCAGCTGGTGAAGAACCACAGGACGAGCATCAACAACCGGGGGACGGCGAGGGCGAAGAGCGCGAACAGGACGGGCATGTTGGCCTCCTGGCTACAACCTGCGCAAGCACCCGGGAGCCCGCCAGGAGCCGGGCTCGGGGCCGTAGGCTAGGCGGGCAGCTCCTGCTGCGGGCGCTCCTTGGCGGCCTTCTCGCCGGGACGCACCGTCGAGCGGATGACGACGATCTTGTTGAGGATGTCGAACCAGAAGGGCGCGCCCAGGGAGACGGCGAGGCCCGTCAGCAACAGCCCGAGCACCTTCAGGACCCACCCCCCGAACGTCCCCGGCGGCTGGCGGATGTCGGCGAGCGAGGGCATGGACGTTTCCTGGGGCTCCTTGGGGGTGTCCTTGTGGAAGCTCCAGCCCAGCGGCAGCCCGATATCACCGAGCACGGTCAGTTGCGCTTCGAGCTGCTGCTCGGCCGCCATCAGGTCCTCCCCCCGCGACACGCCGGCCGGCCGCGCGTTCTCGGCGGCGGAGACCACGGCGGCGCGCAGGGTGTCATTGCGCGAGAGCTGGTTGACGACCTGGATGGTGTCGATGTTGTAGGCGGCGGCGAACAGCAGACCGATACAGAAGGCGATGACCTGGCTGCGGCGCTTGTACCAACCGGAGAGCCGCTCCATGGAGGCGTTGAACCAGTCGCCGACACCCGTCTGGAGTTTGCGGAGGTTCCCATCCGAGTCGGCGAGCAGCGCCTGGAGGGCCTGCTGGAAGCGAGCGGCCTGCGGGGGCAGCGAGGCGACCGTCCGCTCGAGATCCTCCACGGTGCCCCGGGCGCCCCGGTGCAGCACGCCCTCGAGCAGGGCGACCACGAAGGTCTGCGTGGGGATGTAGGAAGGCAGACGGCCTCCTTCCTTGTGGAGCGCCCGGATGAGCGCGTGCGAGTAGAAGTTGTCGGCGCCCTCGTTTCCCAGCATGCCCCGGATGGTTTCGTGGAGCGCCGACGCGCGCTTCTTGAGGAGGATCTCGATCACCTCCACCGCCGCCGAGCAGATGAGGCTCATCAGCAGGAAGATGAAGGTGACGCCGAGCAAGACATTCAGCATGCTGAACATGGTCTGTCCTTTCCTTCAAGGAAGGAGCATCCAGCCGTCATTGTGACAGCCCATGCCCCTGGAAATCTGTCCGCGCCTCGAGCCAACTCCAGTGCTCGCGGGATGGAGTGGCTGGTTCAGCAGCGCACAGAGGGATGCGCACGGCTGGAGTGCGGGCGAGTGCGGCTCACCCCGGATCGCTTTTCACGGCGACGAGGCCCGGAGCTCCACCTCCCTCCCCCACCACAACCAGTCGCCGCTCATCGGAACGCGCCCTCGATGTCCGTCTGCTGGGGCGGGAAGAGCTTGTCCACGAGCGCTTCACCTCCCTTGCGGCCCAGCCATCCCACGCCGATGGCACCGCCCACCCCGCCGATGAACGCGCCGATGGCCGCACCCGGTATCGCTCCCGCCCCGCCGAACCATGTGCCGATGCCCGCGCCAATCGCGCCGACAAGCTTCGCTCCCGCCCAGCCGCCCGCCGCCGCTCCGGCGACCCCGAGTCCCTCCTGGAGCGCCACCCGTGGCCACTCCACTCCCGCGGTCGCCACCCGGTAGGACGCGATGCCGATGTCGATGGCGATCAGGATCCGCCCCGCGATCCGAAGCCGGCCCACCCACTTGTTCACCTTGAGATTGGCCCTGGCCGCGCTCTCGATGATCTGCTTGTCCGTTTTGGGCGTGATGCCCCGAGCGTCTCCCGTGCGCAGTTTCTCGTAGGAGGGGCCGACCGGGTTCTCGTACTTGCGGAGGTTGCGCTGCTCGGCGAGCAGGCGGAGCACGTCGAGATCCCAGCGGCGGATCCTGACCTTGGCCTCGTTGCGAGCCGCGTTCGCCCAGCGCGCGACTTCCTCCACCGGCCGTCCCTCGGCGATCAGCCGCTGGGCCGTCTGGGAGATGGCCTGGTCCGCCTCGTCATAGAGGGCGCGCAGCAATCCCTCCACCTCGAGCACCGTCCCCCCTCCCGCCGTCACATCCGCCGGCTCGGGGCCGGCGTCCCGCTTCGCGAGGGAGGTGGAGCCGCTGGCCTGCTCCCGCACGCGGAAGGGCTCGCCCCGCAGGACGGCCTCGGAGGCCTGATCGGCTTCCCGCTCGTGGACTCCGCCCTGGCCAGGCGCGGACAGCTGCGGGGTGGGCGCGCTTCGTTGTTGCTGCACGACATGGGCGGCCTCGTGCGCCATCAGGCCGAGGTCGGTGGTCCGTTCACCCGGGCCCAGGAAGATATGACTCCCATGGGTCACGGCCCGGGCGGACAGACTCCTCGCCATGCTTCGCGCAGGGGTCTCCGTGTGCACGCGGACGGATTTCAGGTCCAGCTGGAGGCTTTGCCCGATGGCCGCCTGGACGGGCAGGGGAAGGGGTTCTCCGCCACGGGCGGCCGACGGAGCGCTCGCCACTGCCGGCTTCCCGTTACTCACCGCTCCCTGGTGGAGATTCTCCAGCAGCTTGCGGAAGCGGGGGTCCTGCTGGGGATTGCCTCCGAGCTTCACTCCCGTGCTCACCGGGGGCATCGCGAGTTGCCCCGGGCTCTTCCCGGCGGCTGGCGTTCTCTGGAGGGCCCTGGCTCGGGTGCTCACCCGCTCGCGCTCGGAGACCCGGGCAGAGGAGCGCGGTGGTGGTGTCCTGAGCAGGAGCGGTGCGGCCATGTCCCCATCCTCCAGTCCCACCCCTCACGTTGCGGCGCGCCGTTACCCCGCGCAACAGAGCGGCACCCACCGGCTCGCGCGTGCATCCGGACGCGGGCCGTGGGGCTGTTCGATGGAAAAGGGGGAGAGGGCATGCGACCGCTGGCCATAGCAGGCGCGTGCTCGACACGCTGTCCTCGGTTCTCCACAACTCCTGGCCGTGCTGCCGTGGATCGTCGAGCTCCAGGTTGTCCCAGGCGGCGAACAGGACCGTGTCATCCACCGCGAACAGCTCCGGGATGGACCCCTCGTCACCGAAGGTGAGCCGCTCGGTCAGGATGCCTTGTAGACCATGCTCTTGGAGCCTGTCCGCGCACCGGGTCGGCTCCAGTGCTCGTGGGGTGGAGCGGCCGGTTCAGCAGCGCACAGAGGGATTCGCACGGCTGGGGGGGAGCGAGCTGGGCTGTCGGACTCCGTTACATTAGGAACGGACCGTCACATTAGGAACGGAGACGACACGTCTTCAGCCGTCCCTGACACTGGGAGCGACATACGAACATCGTCATGACTCGAACCGTGGCGAATTCTCATCTGCGCGGAGCGAGGATATGAACGAGGCGAAATCACTGGCCAGGAAGTGGAGGTTTTTCTCGCTCGCGCCAGCATGGCCATCCCAGTAGAAGATTTCGCCCGACCGCTCACCCGAAACCGCCAAACAAATCTTGTCGACGCCTTCCGTCGTTGCGATCGGAAGCATGGTGTCGGGAATGCGATCTCCAAACACATCCAGGTTCCAATCGAGGTTACACGACTCGACAGGATCATTTAATCCAAAGAAAAAATGGATTCGGCCGAATGGGTTATTTGCAAGGCCTGTGATCGCAAATAGATCTCGTTCAGGCCGTCCTCCATTGGTTGTCAACAAGAAGGCCTTGTAGGCAACAGGGAATGTAAAGCCATTCTTTATTTCAAATGACCTGAGTTCCTCCTCATTGAGGGGAGGTCCTCCTTCGGTAGTATGAAGCAAGTAGCTCATTGTTATCGACCTCCAGAGAAGCCGCCGGTGTGTCCCGTTTTAGCGTGGATGTCTGTAGGGACAAGTTGCATGGTCTTTCTGTCTTGGTGATGATGCCATGTCTTGCCCTTGGGTGTCTCTTTGAGTCCAGCCTTTTTGTTTGCGGCGGTGAAATCACTAGACCGGGAGCCAGTGTATGTAATCTCTACTTCTTTTTCAACTTTACCAGCAGCCCTGAAATCGGGGTAGCCCTGGCTGTCGAACGGGACACCGGTAATCGGATGCTTTTTTCCCGCGAGATGGAAGTTCCGGATTGGAGGAGTGTCTGAATATCCAGCGGTACTCTCATCAGTTGGTTTGGTCTCTTTGTTGGTCTTCTTGCTACCCTTCGGATTGAGCTGACCTTCGATCCACCAAACGCCGTCCTGTTCTACCGGCCGAAGTGCCTGGAATCCGTATCTAACTCGTACGGCTCCAAGTACACCGTCGATTACGGGCGCTGCAACCCTCCCGCGAAGGGCATTGACCGCTGTGGCAGCGGCATTCAGTCCGAGCCGTAGCCGTTCGTTCGGATCCTGCGGCACTCCGGCTTGTGCAATGAACCGTCCCAGCCGCTTTGCCTGCGCGACGATCCAGTCCACCACCCGATCCAGCGCCTTTTCGACCGCCGCGCGGACGCGGTTGACCACGTTGAGCACCGCATCGCTCACGCGGCCCAGTCCGGCGATGCGCGCCAGGAAGCTGATCACCAGCGTCAGCATCCCGGCCATCGTCTGCTCGACTCGGGTCGCCGCGGCTGCGATGACGCCGCCCGCGATGGTGGGCAGGGACTCGAGGAAGGAGAGTGCCACCTGCTTGATCTGCTGCAACCTCTCCACGAAGAACATCACCGTGTTGTAGATGCCGATGATCGCCTGGATGAACGCGCCCACCGGGTTGAGGCTCGTCACCAGCCGCATGATGGCCGCCTGCACTACCCGGTCTCTCACGAAGGTCATGATCTGCTCCATGACCATGTCGCGCAGATTGCCGAGGCTCTCCTTGATCTTCTCCCACGCGGCGGCCGGCCCCTGGGTGACCAGCGTCTTGACGAGCTCGAAACCCGTCTCGAGCGCTTGCACGGTCTTCTCGCCGACCACCCGCACCAGCTTCTGGCGGAGGAACTGCCAGGTCACGCGCATCACGCTCAGGACGAACTTGACGATCTCGCGCAGCTCGAGCGCCTGCGGGATGTAGATGCCGGCACCGCTCATCGCTCCCATGAGCCAGTCGATCAGCGATTTTCTCAGGTGGGTGAGGAACCTGCCCGCGAACTGTTGCAGCCCCTGGATGCCCGCGCGCACCAGCTTGCCGGCGAAGCCGATCGGATCGCGCAGGATCGCCCGGAAGGCTCCCGCGGCGCGGCGCAGGTAAGGCATCACGCCCGGCGCCACCACCGAGAAGATGATCTCCAGGAGGCCCCAGACCGTGTTGCCCGCCCAGCTCGTGAAGCGGCCCATGAAGTTGCCGAAGGCGCCCGCCACCTTGGCGAACGCTCGCGGCAGCAGCACCAGGTCGGCGATCTCCAGTGAGCGCAGGGTTCGCATGAAGAGCCCTGGAATCTCCT
Source organism: Archangium sp. (assembly GCF_057119385.1). NCBI lineage: Bacteria > Pseudomonadati > Myxococcota > Myxococcia > Myxococcales > Archangiaceae > Archangium > Archangium sp. The sequence continues at coordinate 6,982 of NZ_DBNGVP010000025.1, forward strand.
GGACGAAGCCGAGCAGCTCGCCCAGCGCTCCCTGGAACCACGCCCAGGCCTTGCCCACCGCGTTGGCCTTCTTGAGGTTGTTCCAGACCTCCTCCTGGCCGATCAGCTTCATGAAGCCGCCGATCAGGGTCTCGGCATTGCGCGGGACCGCTTCGCCCGTGATCGGATCCCTGCCCAGTACCGCCTTGAGCAGGTCATAGCCGCGGGTGCCCTCCGCCAGCTTCGCCAAGGGCTTCAGGATGGCGTCCTTGACGATGTCGGTGATGCCGCCCACCAGCCCGCGCACGAAGCGGGTGATGCGGCCAATGGGCTCGGTGAAGATGCCCTGGGCACGCTCCCACACACCGCCCAGGTTGAAGATGTCCTTCCAACTCAGCGTGTCGAGGAAGCGGTTGAGCGCCTCCCGGAACGTGCCCGCGGCCATCCCGAGCGAGCGGAGCTGCTCTTCCACCCACCCGCCCACGCGCTCGAAGATTCCATGGTTCTCGAGCGCCTGGGTGATGAGCCCACCCCCGGGGATGAACTCCACCACCGCCTTCATGACATTGGCGGCGCTGCGCTCCACCCGGCTCATGTTGATGGGGTTCACCCCCAGGACGAGGGTGAGCAGCCGGAAGCCGGGCAGCGCATTCGCCTTGTCCGCGAAGAAGTTGAGCGCATCCCCGATACCCAGCCGCTGCATCCGCGAGCCGCTGGTCCGCTCGCGCACGGTGAAGGACTCGCCCCGCAGGACGGCCTCGGAGGCACGGTGTGCTTCCGCCTCGTGGGCCCCTCCCTGGCCCGGTGCCCACCGCTGCGGTGTGGGCGCGCCTTTCTGTTGCACGACGTGGGCGGCCTCGTGCGCCATCAGCCCCAGGTCGGTGCTCCGCTCTCCCGGGCCCAGGAAGATCTGGCTCCCGTACGTCACGGCCCGCGCGGACAGGCTCTTCACCGCGCTCTGCGCGCGAGTGTCCGTGTGCACGCGGACGCCTCCCAGGTTCACCTGGAGGCTTCGCCCGAGGGTCTCCTGGACTCGTGGAGGCAGGGGCTCTCCGCCACCAGGGGCCGCCGGAGGGGTCAGTGGAGGCGCCGCCGCTCCCTTGCTGAGGTTCTCGACGAGCCTCTGGAAGCGGGGGTCCGTCTGGGCATCTCCCCCGAGCTTCACTCCAGTGCCCACCGAGGGCACGGCCCCCACGGGTCCTGGACTCGCCGTGGGTGCCGGGGCCCTCCCGTAGCTCAGGGGCCTCGCCGGTGTCGTGCTTCGAGCACCCACCAGACCCCGCTCGGAGGCTGGCGCTGGAGGACGCTGTGGTGGCGTTCTGGATCGGAATGGTGCGGCCATGTGCTCACCCCCTCGGCGACTGCGTCCCCACGCGCCGCAGCGGGCACACCGCGCCCAGCTTGCGGTACTCCCGCTGCACCCCGGCCTCCACGTGCCCGAATCCCACCGTCCCTCCGTCCTCCAGCGCCAGCATCGTCGCGTGCAGCACCGCGTTGCGGATCTGCCCCCCGCTCAGGTTGCAGCGCGCCGCCACCTCGCGCAGCTGCTCCTCGTCCACCGCGTGCCTCTCCGGCAGGTGCAGCTTCCAGATGCTCCAGCGCTCCGCCGGCTCCGGCGCCCGGAAGTCCACCACCACGTCCATCCGCCGATGGAACGCCGGATCGATCGCCTCCGGCGCGTTCGTCGTCACCACCACGATTCCCTCGTACGACTCCACCCGCTGCAGCAGGTAGTTCGTCTCCAGGTTCGCGTACCGATCGTTCGAGCTGCCCACGCCCGTGCGCTGCGTGAAGAGCGCGTCCCCCTCGTCGAACAGCAGGATGACGTCCAGCTCCTCGGCCAGCGCGAACAGCCGGCTCAGGTTCTTCTCCGTCTCGCCGATGTACTTGTTCACCACCGCCGACAGCTCCACCCGGTACATGTCCATCCGCAGCGCCGTCGCCAGCATCCTCGCCGCCAGCGTCTTCCCCGTGCCGCTCGGCCCCTGGAAGATCGTCCGCACCCCCGGCGTCAGCTGTCTCCTCAGCGCCTCGCCCACGTGCCCCGCCAGGTGCTCGCGGTGCCGGCACCGTGTCTCCAGGTTGCGCAACTCCCTCAGGGTCTCCGCCCCCACCGCCAGCTGGCTCCAGTCCCCCCCGCCCGTCAGCCTCACCGCCAGCGTGTCCAGCGTCTGCCGGTGCAGCGCACGGCTCGCCTGTCTCACGTCCTCGGGCTCCACCTGGCTCCGGCCCGCCAGCGCCGCGTGCGCCCTCGCCAGCTTCGCCGCCCTTCGCAGGTTGCCGCTCGTCATCCGGAAGCTCGCCGTGAGCGTGTCCAGTCCGGGCACGGCCCTCCCGAGCCCCCGCTCCCAGTGGCTCCGCCGCTCCTCGGGCCCCGGCACCCCCAGCTCCAGCGTCAGCGATTGCTCCACCCCCGCGCCCCCCACGCCTCCCTGCCGGCCCAGCACCACGCCCAGTGGCGCGTCCCCGCCCTCCAGCTCCGGGAGCTCCACCGTCTCGCCCGGGCCTGGATCCAGCACCACCACCGGCATCGCGTGCAGCAGCGTGGCCAGTGCGCCCACGCCCCGCCACCGGGACTCGTCTCCCGGGCCCCGGCCCTCCACCTCCAGCACGCTCCGCCCGAGCTCCCTCGCCACCGCGCGCAGCAGCGTGCGGCGGCCGTTGTGTCTCGGGCCTCGCACGATGAGCGCTCGCGCCTCGCCGGACTCGAGCAGCTCCGGCACCCGCGACAGCGCCTCCTTCGAGCCCTCCGGCAGGATGAGGGGCTCGTCCGTCCGCAGCGTCTCCCACGTGAAGTGCCGCAGGCCCGGCGCCAGGTGCTCGTGGGCCTCGCCCCTCAGCGCGTCCCAGAGTGGGCCGGGCACGTGCAGCGCCCGCTCGGTGCGCGGTGCCTGCGCATCCACCACCTCCACGAGTCCCAGCTCGCCCAGCCGGCGCAGCCTCGCGCGCACCTCGCCCCGGTCCTCCGCCGGGCGCCACCAGGCGTTGAGCAGCCCCTGCGTGGGCCGGTGCAGTCCCGGTGTCCCCTGCATGGCCGCGAAGAAGGGGCCGAAGCGCGCGTCCTCCTCCACCAGCCCCACCGCCATCAGCAGGGTCAGCGCGTCGTGGTCCAGCGCCGCCGCCTCCCGCAGCGCCCGCAGCGGCAGGTGGGCCGGTGCGTCCTCCTCCCAGGCGGCGATGGCCTCGCTCCAGGCTCCCGCTCCCGCCTCCGCGTCCAGCGCGTCCAGGCCCAGCCGCCCCAGCTCGTCCCGGTATTCCGCCGCGAAGGGGAAGCGGGTGAGCAGCGCTTCCCTCGACTCCAGTGCCCGCACCGCCTGCGCCAGCAGCCGCGAGAGGGCCGCGAAGAGGTAGAGCTTGAAGTGCTGGAAGGAGTCGGACATGGGGCCTTCCTTCAGTCGAAATGGAACAGCACGTGCCGGCCGGCCGCCGGTATCCAGCCGATGTCCCGGTCCAGGCCGGCGAAGCGCACGGGCAGCGGCAGCGACGCGAGCGGGAAGACGACGTCCACGTGGCTCTCCGTCACGTGCACGCGGGCCTCGTGCTCCAGCAGCACCCGGGACAGCTCCTCCGGCCCCTCCGTGCCGAGCGCCCGCGCCAGCCGCGCTCGCACGTACGGGACGAGCCAGCCGAGCCAGCGCTCCAGGGGCGAAGGTTCGGCCTCCCCGGGGGCCCGGGTTTCCGGAGCCAGTGAGAAGGGGGTGGAGCCGGCATGGGGCCCGGTCTCGCGGTGGAGCTGTGCCTCCGGCTCCTCTTGCGTCCGCGCCACGTCCAGCACGAGGAAGCCGGCGGGGTGCCGCACGTGGAGCCGCTCGACGGAGGATTGCCGCACCGTGCTCCAGTGCCAGGTGCCCGGCTCACGGAAGGCCTTCAACCACGCGGGGGAGAGCCGCCACTCGGAGGGTGGCTCGAAACCGTCTCCGGCGGGGGTGCCGGGCGGACGCCCCGCGAGTCTGGCCAGGAGCGTCCAGAGGGGATCCTCCGGAGAGGGCTTGGCCAGCAGTTCGTCTCCGAGCAGCGTGAGGAAGTCCCAGACGGGCAGGCGCAGTCCGGGAAAGGCCGGTTGGGTGAAGTCCCCGTAGAGCTCGAGGGCCAGGGCCAGGTTGAGCAGGTAGAAGGTTCCTCCGAGCCGGGTGTGGATGGGCTCTCCCGTCCAGGAGAAGGGCTCGGGAAGCGGTGGGGCGGGGATGCGCGCTCCGGCGGCGGAGGTGGGCTCCCCGGTGCCAGGGGGGGCGGCGCTCCCGGCCGCCAGCGAGGTGGGCAGGGGAAGGCGCGCGGGCTGTTCCCCGATGGGAGTGGACGAGGGGTGTTCGGCGCGTGGCTCCTCCGTGGGTGAAGGGGAGGGCGCTCGCGTGTGCGAGCTGGCTGCGACCCATGCCTCCGCTGGCGTGTGGATGTCTGTCTCCGGGGCCGTGCCGGTGGGGGGGGGCCGAGCGTGTGCCGTGCCCTCTGAAGCGAGGGCATCTGTCTCGTGGGGGGCCGCGTGAGGCGGACGCGCGGCAGGGGCGTCCGTCGCGGCGTGGGGCACCGCATCGAAAGAGGCAGCGGTGTGGTCGTGCCGAGCGTGGTCGATGTCCGATGGAACGGCGTGGGTGTCTGTCTTTGGGGCTGTCCCGGTGGGGGAATGCTGGGAGTGTGCCGTGCCCTCTGGAGCGAGGGTGATGCCCGCTACCTCGGCGTGGGTGTCTGTCTTTGGGGCTGTCCCGCTGGGTGGATGCCAGGCACGAGGCGTGCGCGCTGGAGCGAGGGCCTCCGCCTCGTGAGTGGCCGCATGAGGCGGACGCGCGGACGGGGTGTCCGCTGAAGCGAGGGGGACTGTCTTGATGGGAGCAGCGGGAGCCCGTGAGCGGGTGATGTTCTCCGCTCCGGTGCGGGTGTCCGCCTCCGCGGCTGTCGTGGTGGGGAGCCGCGGGGGTGTTCCCGCTGGTGCGTGGGCCCTGGCCTCGCGAGTGGCCGCACGAGGCGGATGCGCGGAAGTGGCGTCCGCTGGCGCGTGGGTCTTCGTCTCCATGACGAGCGTGTCAGGGAGATGTTGGGAAGGGGCGGCGCCCGTTGGGTCAGGTGAGCCATCCGGCCGCGAGCTGTTCCAACTGGTCCGACCATCGGACCAGTTGCTCGAGTCCGCGCCCGGAAGGTCCCCCGTGTGGTCATGTCCTGGCTCGAGTGCATGCACCGGGAGCGGATTGCCGCGAAGCGCCGGGCCAGCACGTCCTCCCGAGGGCACGGCCGCTCCGCGCTGGCGCATCCGCTCCCGCCACCTGGCCACCGCCGTCGCGGTACGGGGCAGGTCCACCACCCCGGGCGCACGCCGGATCATCAACGCCACCCCGAGCAGGGTCCGCGGCTCGAGCCCCAGCGCCGCCGCGTCCGCCTCGGGGAGCCAGCTCGCCCAGGGAGGCGCCTCCTCCCCGGGCTCCACCGCGTGCGTGCGCTGCTCCGCCAGTGCGCGCTCCAGGGCCCCCAGGCCGAAGCGCCGGTTCACTCCCGCCAGGAGCTCTCGCGCCTCCCGCTCTCCCATGCGCCGCAGGAAGGCCTCCGCACGGCCCCAGCGCGCCAGCAACTCCAGCGAGGCCGGGACGTACTCCGGCGCCCGGTTCCACTCCGTCAGCAAGGCCCGGTACGGGTCCGCTCCGAGGAAGCGGCCCGTCCACCACCAGCGCGAGGTGGCCACTCCGGAGCCCACGTCGTTCGCGAGGCACGCGTACAGCTCCGCCGGATCCGCGAAGACGACCGCCCCGGCCCCCTCGGGAACAACGCCCCGGGCGGGCCGCGCGGCACGGGAGATCCGGGCCCTCAGCGACTCCCGGAAGGCCCGCTCCCATTCGGCGGGAGGGCGGAGCTCATACCGGTGCAGGCGCAGCGTGCGGGGCCTGGGATCCTCCAGCTTCTGGATGCAGACGATGGCCGAGGGCGGCAGGCCCCCGGGGAAGAAGTCCAGGCAGCCCAGGAGCCCCTCCAGCCGCAGCCGGGCGGAGAGCGGCTCGCAAGCGCTGCTCCGCACGCGCAACTGGCCGATGAGGGCTCCGTCCGCCCGGCCTCCCTCACGCCTTGGCATTGCCCTTCCCCCGCTTGAGGAGGCCGAACACGAGCGCCCCCAGCGCCGCGACGATGGCGGCCACGATGCCCAGGAGCCCTCCACCACCGCCGCCGCCGTTGCCCCCCTGCGCGAAGCGCACCTCCCGGGTGGCGCTCCGGCGGGTGATGTACGTGCCCGAGCCCGGACTCGCGTCCAGCTCCACGAGCACCACCTGCTTCGGCTGCCGCGCGTAGACGCCCTGCTGCGCCTCCGTCAGCGTCCATTCGCCGGTGGCCAGGGTCTCCGTCGCCTCGGCCGGGAGGGTCATCGGCGCCGTGGGGTTGCCCGGCGCCGGGAAGATCTGCCAGCGCTCGTAATCCGGGTCGGTGATGCCCTCGTTGGAGATGCGGAACGTGGCGGAGAGCCCCTCGGCGGCGGCGGCGATCCTCGCGGCGTCCACCGACTTGTTCTGCACGGTGGCGGTGAACCGGTTGGACTGCTCCTGGCTGACCTGGGCGCTGGCCTCGGTTCCGACCAGGAGGCGGAGGCCGTCCGCGGCCAGGGTCACGCCGCCGCAGTCCTCTTCGCGGAGATAGGCCCGGCCCCAGGTGGTGGAGGGCGGGGTGCTGGTCAGCGGATTGTCGATGTCCGGAGCCGGTGCGCCCCGGGGCCAGACGAGTGCCGTCCCCTTCGAGCCCGGGGTGCCCGTCATCGCCACGAACGCGGCGACGTAGAAGTCGAGCTCCTCCACCCCGGAGAGCGTCAAGCCCTCCTGGGACGCGCGGGGCAGACGCACCTCGACGTTCCAGGCCTTGCGCGCCGTCTCCGCTCCGGACGTGGCCGTGCGCACCTGGAGCCACGGGGGATTGGCGCTGGCGGTGGTCTGGCTCCAGTCCACCGAGGGGGTGGTGCTCGTCGCCTTCCAGGCCAGCACCTCTTGGGGCGCGCTGTTGGTGGCGTCCCCCACGCCGGGAGGCAGGGGTCTGATGTGGATGCGCCAGTACTGATCCGAGCCCACGGCATGGAGGGCCAGGACGACGGTGTCGTCCTCGTCGAAGCCCGTGTCGCCGTTCACCTCGATGGAGAGGAAGAAGTCGGAGGGGGTCCGCAGCCCCTGCAGGGCGCCGTGGGGTCCCGGGGAGGCGTTCTCGAAGACATAGCGGAAGGCGCTGCTCCACCCCATGTCTCCTTGCACCTTCCCGTCCACGGTGGGCGTGGCCGGCTCGCCGGGGAGCGCGGTGGCCTCCGGGAAGCAGAGGCGTTGTTGCGCGAGTGCGCGTTCCGGGAGCAGCGCGAGCCCCACCACCAACAGCAGCGCCGCCCGTTTCATCGAAGCCCGCGTCGAAGCCTGTGTCGAAACCTTCATGGAGGTGTCTCCTTCCTGTGGGGGCTGGGGGCTGCCTCACTCCAGCCGGATGCGGTGGGACACCTCGCCCGCGACGCCGGGGCGGGTCTCCGAGACGATGCGCAGCACCAGCTCCGCCCGGGTGGCCATGTTGTCGGCGGACAGCCGGGTATCGATGGTGACGAAGCCGGGCTGCTCCACGCGGATGCGATCGCCGAGGCCCACGGTGAACGTCCAGTGTCCACCCGGATCCCCCTTCACGGACGGCTCGAAGCGGTAGTCCCCCTTCTCGAGGAACTGCGCCTGGTAGCGCAGCCGGGCGACGCGCTTCGTGGCGTCCACCACCACCTCGCTGCCCGCCACGGTGGCCCCGTCGCGCGCGGACGCCAGGGTGAGCTGGAAGTCCGAGTGCACGGGGGGCGGGCTGCCCACGGTGACGAGCTGCTCGCCCGAGGAGCCCTTGAGCTCCGGATTGCGCCGCGAGGTGGCGATCAGCCGCAGCCGCGCCGAGGTGTTCTCGGGCAGGTTGGGCGGGATGGCCAGCCGGACGCGCACCTCCTTGAAGGTGCCCTCCGGTGCCTTGCCTCGCGGCAGCAGCAGCTCGGCCGGCTTCAGCGCATGGCCCTCGGCATCCACCACCTCCACCGTCCACGCCGGCTCCACCACGGGCGTGAGGGTGAAGGTCTCGTCCATGTTGGTGAGGACGGTGAGCGTGTAGGTGAAGTCGTAGCTCTGGCCCGCCTTCAGCGTGGGCGCCTTGGGCGCGCCGGTGAGGCTGATCATCACCTGGCCCGTGGGCAGGGCGGGCGCCGGGGGCGAGACGATGACGGTGGCGGAGGCGAAGCCCAGCGGATTGCTCACCGTGAGCGTCACCGGCCGCGTCTGCTCGGACTCACCGGGAAGCGGTGGCACGTCGAAGAGCAACTGTGTGTCGCTGCTGCCGGGCTTGAACTGATCCACCCGGACGCCCGCCACCGTGACGACGTTGTTCATCGGCAGGCCGAAGTTGCGGCCCACCAGGCGCAGCTCGTCGCCTACCCGGACAGGGCCGGAGGGGAAGAGGGCGGTGATGGCCACCCCGGCCTTGCCGCCGGGCAACGCGGACTCCAGTTGCCCCAGGCGCTTCTCGTGCTCCTCCAGCCGCTCGAGGATGCCGTTGAGCAGCTCGGCGGTGATGAGGCTGCCAGGGAGCACCCTGGGAGATGATGGTGACATGCTCGGCTCCTTCCTGCGCGGTGGGTGGCGCTCCTCAGGGCGTGGGCGGCTCCTCGCCGGGCCTGGGGAGGGCAAGGTGGGCGAACTCCACGCGTCCGACGTCCAGCCGTGCGTCGCCCTGGTAGGGGAGGTGTCCGCTCGTGAAGACCAGGTAGGGCTGGGCCTTCCGGGGGCCGGTCAGCGCCTGCTGGTTCTCGCGGATGAGGTAGACCCAGAGCATCTCGCGCTCGGCCAGCTCGATGGGCGGGTAGGCCAGGGACTGGCGCAGCAGCGGCTCCAGGCGGGCCCCTTCGATCACGTGCTTGCGCCAGGTGAGGCCCTCGAGGAAGCGCTCGGCGCTGAAGCCGCGCAGGGAGCCCAGCTCGAGCGGCACCACGCCGGCCGGCGGCAGGTAGTCGAAGTGGTCCGTGGCCCTCACCTCTTGCGGCTTGTCCCCGCGCAGCAGCGCCTCGAGGTGCTCCTGGAACTGGAGCAGCACGGCCTCGGCCTCACTGGCGCGCCGGGCGCCCAGCCACGGGGCCCAGCGCCCGGCGTGCGGCGGCGGCGTGGGGTGGCGGCGCACCGAGCCCATGTCCACGAAGCGCAGGCCGGTGAGCTCCCGCCAGTGCAGCAGGGCCAGGGGCACCTCCTGATCCGTGAGCCGATCCGGCCGGAGCCCGTCCAACAACCCGTAGCGCTCCAGGGGTTGCCCGAAGGGGTGGACGAGCGCCTCGCGCCAGCGCGGCTCCCCCGTGCCGAAGCACAGGTGGGCCACGCGGTTGCGCAGGCGGGTGTCGTCCTCCTGCAGCCCGGCCTCGTCGAGCGGCACGCGGAGCAGCCGGAAGCGGACGCCCTCCACGACGTGCCGGAAGTTGCAGGCCGCCGTGTTGGGGCCCAGGCCGCTCACCGGCGCGCGCCCCGTCAGGTCCTCCACCGGGGCGAGCGTCAGCAGGTAGAGCCCCGTGCCCGTGATGGGGACGCTCGGGGGCTGGAGGCAGTCATGGAAGCCTCCCGAGCCCGGGGCGGCCTGTGTCCGGGGCTTGTCGGCCCGGGCCAGCGACACCTCCACCACCTGGTGCAGCTCGAGCGTCTGGCCCTGGCGGTTGAGCGCCAGCCCGGGAGCCACCGTCACGGTGGGCTCCGTCGCCGAGCTGCCTCCGAGGGTGGCGTTCACCTCCAGCCCGTGGACGATGCCCTCGCCGAGCGCCCGGCCGAACCGGGTGAGCCACGCGCGGCGGGCCTCCTGCTCCTGGCGCAGATCCTCTCCGGACAGCAGCCGTCCGTTGAAGAAGTGGGTGGAGCGGATGCCGTCGTCGAAGTACGGCGTGTCGAGCATGAGGCTCATGGCTTGCCTCCGAGCGGGAACCAGCTCACCTCGATGACGAAGCGGAGCTTCTGGATGACCTCCGCTTCCACCGGCACGCCCTGGTGATCGAAGACGTAGACGGAGAAGCCCTTCGCCTCGAAGCCGCCGAAGACGACGGTGGGCACGCGGACCTGCTCGATGCTCATCGGCAGCACCTTCACGACGTAGCCGGACTGCCGGAACTGCGGATCCACGTAGCCGTCGAAGGTGAAGAGGACCTCGCCCTTCCCGGCCCGGAGGGCGCGCAGGTTGCCGAACGTGTCCTCCATGCCGGGCTCGTCCACGCCCTTCACGACGCCCGCGGCGACGACCTGGTAGACGGCGGGCTGGGGCGGCGGAGGCTCCGGCGGCTGCGGGCTCGTGGTGGCCGCCGGGGTGGAGATGCCACGCACCAGCCACTCCTGGAGCAGCCTCTGGCTCAGGAGGAAGGGCCGCTGCTCCTCGTCGACGCGGATGTTGCCGGGCTCCGTGGTGGCGAGCTCCCAGGCGGCCTGCTCGCTGGCGCGGGTGAGGGGCAGCCACAGCGCGGCGAGCAGCACCCCGTCCTCGGCCTGCTTCTCGCCGGGCTTCGGGTCGTGCCAGTCCGGGCGCAGCTTCGTCACCCAGAGGCGGAACGCCGCGCGCAGGTACCGGGGCAGCTCCTCCGGAGGAATCACCTGCGGGGGCGCGGTGTGGGGCGATCTCCCGGCCCCCTCCGGGGTCGGCCACTGCTTCCGGGCCTCGGGCCACTCCGTGCGCAGCCGCTCGAGGAAGGCCTGGAGGGTGGCGTCGTCGGTACCGCCCGCGAAGGGCGTGGGGTCGAGGTTGTTCTTCAACCAGAGGATGAGCTCGCGTACCGCCAGCTCCTCGCCCGTGGGAGGCGGCTCCAGGCGCAGCTCCAGGTGGAAGCTGTCGGCGATGCGCGACTCGGGGTGGGCCTCCTCCTCGGAGCGGCAGGGCTCGCCGGGGATGGGGATCGGATCCGTCCGCTGCTCCTGGTAGCCGAGCACCACGTGGAGGGGCAGGTGGGCCTTGTTGGCCGCGCCCACGTCCTTCAGCTTCTCCTTCAGTGCGTCCGCGTGGTTGGCCACCCAGCCGGGGAGGGAGGCGCACTGGGCGGGTTGCACGTGGATGAACTGGCCGCTGGGGCTCACCGCCATGCCCGGGGCCACCTCCACCTCGAGGCCCCCCTTGCCCGTCCGGGTGCTCACGGCGAGCCCCCACGCCGTGCCGTAGCCGAGCAGCTCGCGCACCACCCGGCGATCCCTCTCGGACAGGTAGGCGAACTCCTGGGTGAAGTCTTCCGCGCCCAGGATCATGCCCAGCACGTAGTTGACGTGTTTGGTGGGATCCGCCGGCTTCTGTGGCACGGATGTGGATGCGGGTCCGAATGCGGTGCTCATCGGATGTCCCCTCCGGGGGTGGAATGGTGGGTGAGGCGATCCCTCCCGATGCACCAGCGCTCGGTGGCGGCCCGTGCGGGGTTGGGAGTGAGGAAGGCCTCGGCCAGGTACGCGCTGCCCAGCACCAGCGCGCTCCGGGCTTCCGGTGCGCGGGCGCCCAGGCTGACGTGCGTGTCCACGCCCAGGCGGGCCTCGCCCACGCGGAACATGGCCCAGTAGAAGCGCACGTCGAATACGGTGTGCGCCGGCTTCTCCTGCTCCACCAGGCGCCGGGCCTGCTCCAGGCGCGTGCCGAGCTGCGCGGCGTGCGTCCCCCGGGGCACGGGAAGGAAGACGGTGAAGCGGTGGGCCGCGCCAGGCCTGTCCTGGGCGCCCTGGGCCGAGCGGAAGTGCTCGATGATGCGGATGGACGCGCGGAGCGGATCCTCCTCCTCCTGGAAGAGGGCGTCGCCGGGCGGCTCGTCGAGCACCAGGCGCAGCGCCATGCGCAGACCGCGAGGGGTGCCGCGCCAGCGGAAGAAGTCGGCGGCGTGGCGCAGGAGGAGCCGGCGGCGCTGCTCGTCCCAGGAAGGATCCAACGCCAGGCCGAACCAGCTGGCCAGCCACTCCAGGGCCTCGGCGGGGGCGGTGCGCGCGTCGAGCAACACCTGCGCCGCGGCGATGCGATCCTCCACGTGGGTGTAGAAGCCCTCCATGTTGGCGAGGAAGCGCTCCAGGAAGCTGGCCGAGGCGGGCTCCTGCCGGTAGATGGCGGGCAGGTAGCGCTCGGGGTACGAGGGGCGTGGGTAGTACGCGCGCAGGGCGTGGAGGCGCGGCGTGGCGCCGCCCGGGCCGCGCAGGGTGAGCTCGAGCTGGAGGTAGCGGCCGCGGGGGTGCTGGAAGAGCAGCTCCCAGGTGCCGCGGTGCTCGCCGGAGGGGCGGGGCGTGAAGGGCAGCTCCGAGCCGCTCGTGCGCAGGTAGGGCTCCGGCTCGAGCTGGAAGGGGGTGCGCTCCACCTCCTGGGGCGTATCGGCCGCGCGGCTGCGCACCTGGACGCGAGTGCCCTCGGGGATGTGGGCGTCGAGGAAGAGGCGGTGCCAGACGCAGCCGGGCAGGCGGCTGTCGAAGCACTCGGTGAGGAGCACGGCCTCGGGCTCGTAGCGGGGCAGCCGCTGGGCGACGAGCGGGATGTAGCCATCGGCCAGGTCGTAGAAGAGCCGTCCCTGGCCCGTCACCAGCCCCCGGCCGCTGAACAGCCGCATGGGCAGGTACTCGGAGAGCGGCGAGAGCCCGGGCACGCCGTCCTTCACCTTCAGACGGAAGATGAAGGTCTGGTTGCCATCGGCGGAGACCACGTAGAGGCGGCCGGCCACCTCGGACGTCCCCTCCGGCACGAAGGCGGCATCGTGGGCGCGCAACGTGAAACGGTGGGACTCCTCCTGCTCCTCGAGGATGCCGCTCACGGACAGGGGGAGGGCGTCGCCCCGGGGGACGCCGTCGCGGTACAGACGGAGGTGGCTCGCCTCCGGCTCCGCGCGGCGGTCGAGCACGAGGACCTGCCCGTCCGGGAGCGCCTCCACGGCGATCGGATCCACCTCCTCGAGCAGAAAGGCATCCTCCTCCGAGAGCTCCGGGACGATGGGGGAGGGCGCGTCCTGCGTGCCGACGGGCTCCGGCCCCACGGGGTGGAAGAGCGCCTCGCGCGGTGGCGGCCTGGCCCGGGTGCCGGTGCGCACCACGCGGAAGGTGGCGTCCAGCGTCCAGCAGCGGCGGTGCTCCCGGTCGAGCACCAGCACTCCGCCCTCCGGCGTGGGCGACAGATCGAACGGGACGAAGGCCACTCCGGAAGGCCAGAGGAACCGCAGGGGTGGGCTGCCCGTGTGCAGATCGAAGACGAGCAGCCCGGCGGGCTCCAGGGAGCCGGCCACCAGGTAGTGGAGCGGGGTGACGGCGAGCCCGCTCAGCAGCTGGCGCGAGGTGGATTGCCGGACGGGCACCGGGCCGAAGTCACCGGTGGTGGCGCGAGGGAGCGGGGGAGCTTCGAGGGACCAGAAGGTGCTGCTCTTCCCCGTGCCGCTGGACTGCACCCGGATGGACGTCCGGCTCTCGTCCACCCAGTAGATGTTGCCGTATTGATCCCTCCCGGCACCGCGGCGCTCGTCCACGTCCAGCGCGGGGGCGGACACGGGCGCGGTGAACCGGAACAGGAGCGGCCGCAGGGTGAGCGCGGCCCGTTCGTCATCCCAGCGCACCGGGGTCCGCTGCTCGCGCTCCTTCCAGCGCTCGTCGAGCGCCTGGCCTTCCTGGCGGCAACGCCCCCAGTCGTCGCGCCCGAGCAGCAGGTGGTAGCGGGTGCCGTTGACGTCCACGTTACAGGTCCTCCTCGGGGTCGACGGGGACGGCGAGGGTGGAACGCGCGGGGGCGGGAGCGGTGGTGCCTCGCAGCTCGTTCACCGGGGCCGGCTCTCCCACGGCCACGCCGATGCCGGCCACGCTCGGCAGCTGCAGGCCCTTCATGGGCACCTCGTCCTGCTCGGCGCTGGTGCCCTGGGCCAGCCGCACCTTGCCGAAGGCCACGCCCTCCACGCGGCTGACCACGGCCGCCAGCTCCAGCGCGAGCACGGACTTGCGCAGCGGCCAGCCCCGGCGCGCACCGGGCTTGTCCGTGTCCTCCTCGGGCAGGGGCGAGAGGAAGTCGCGCAGCGCCTGCTTCACCCGCTCGGTCACGGCGACGAGCTGCATGCCGGCCACCACGGTGATGCCCACGGACACCCAGAGGGGGACGTAGCGCGGCCGCCGGATGAAGAGCTCCGTGGTGACGAGCCGCCGGGGCCCGAGCCAGCAGGCGATGGTGTCCAGGAAGGCGTCGGGCGCGCCCGGCGCGGGGGGCTCCTGCTCGGTGCGGGGGATGACGAGCACGGTGACGGCGCCGGGCGCATCCCCGGGCGCGTCGGTGGAAGTGCCCGGGTGGAAGGCGGGGAGCACCTCCACGCGGCCCACGTCCACGCCGGGCGTGCGCCGGGTGAGCGTCTCGAAGTCCTGCAGGCTCACCAGCCGGTCCCGGTGCTGGAGGTAGCTCGGAATCTGCTTCTCGCCCTCGGCCACCGTCTCCGCGTCCGCGCCGCCCCAGGTGCGCAGGGGATTGGTGACCTTGAGGCCCGCCGGGAGCGTGGGCGCGCTGGTGATGGCGCCCGGGCCCACGTTGCCCGCCTGGCCCACGCCATGGTCATAGTCCGCGCGCAGCACCGCGCCGCGCGGCGGCCGGGCCCCACGCAGCCCGTCTCCGAAGCGGATGAGGCCCGCCTCGGGATCCACCGCGAAGACGCGTACCCGCGGGTTGCTCGGGGGCGTGGTGCCCGGGGGCTGCCGCGGATCCGGCACCACCACCTCCGGGCCCGCCGCCGACAGATCGTCGATCTCCTCCCACGTTTGCGTCTCGCCGTTGACGGTGACGGAGAGCCGCACGCTGCCCGGCAGCACCGGCGCGTGTGCGAGCTTCACCTGTTGATCCGGCTCGCCCGTCCCCTCCGGAAGCGGCTCGCGGCGCACCTGGGCGCGCTGCGTCACCTCCGACACGTTGATGCCCATCCACATCAGCTTCAGGCGCACCTCGCCGGGGGCGGTGATGCGCAGCCAGGTGATGACACGCTCCTTGTCCTTGTCCTCCTCCAACGCCGGAGGGAAGTCCCGCATCCCCTTCTCCAGCGGCTCCAGGTTGCTCCACAGCTTCAGCGCGCCGGAGTCCGAGGGCAGGGGCACCTCGATCACCGTGGGCTCCAGGGGCACCTCCACCGTGGCGAGCGTCTGGTAGGTGGCGTTGCGTTGATCCGGCTCGTCCGGGAGAAGGCCCCCCGAGGGCAGGCGCGGAATCTGTACCTGGATCAGCTTCGACTCCCGGCCCACCGCCGTGCTTCCCGGGAGCAGGTGCACGCCCTCCTCGCCCATGGCGGGGACGAGTCCGAGGCTGAGCGTGCGGCCCTTGAGCGCGTTGCGCACCTCCTCGAGCGTGTCCGAGTAGGGCTTGTCCACCGTGCGCACCATCAGGGCCACCCAGAGCGATTGATCGATCGCATCGGCGCCGAGGTCCACCGGCTCGTTGCCGCGAGCGGGGAAGGGCGTGGCCTTGTACAGGGTCAGCTCGGGCGGGGTGGGCTGGGTGCGGAACGAGGCGTAGAGCTGCTCGTAGTAGTCGCGCTGCTCCGGCCCCGGGCTGACGCGCTTCTTGTAGTAGCCGCGGGCCTCGATGGGGAGCACGTCCAGCGAGCGCAGGGTGCGGAAGGGCACCTGTCCGGCGAGCACCTCCACGCCCTCGCCGAGCGTGAAGACCTGGCGCGGCCCGCGCTCGTTGGTGACGGTGACGAGCCCCCGCGCGGCGGTGGCCGGCTGCAGCGGCACGCCCAGCAGGGAGAGGAACTTGCGGCGGTTGCGCTCCGGGATCTGGTTGGCGCGGTAGAGGAGGCTCTCCGTCAGGAAGGCGAAGAGCTCGATGAGGGTGACGCCCGGATCGCTCTTGTTGAAGTTGGTCCACTCGGGGTTGTGGATGGGGATGCGCGCCAGGGCCTCGTCGAGCAGCTGCTGGTAGCGGCGGTCATCCAGTGTGGGGACGGTCAGTGGCATGGAGGCGCCTCATCCGGCGAGCGACACGCTCAGGCTGACCCGCTCGCGCGCCTGGGTGGCGACGAGCCGGTAGGTGATGGTGGCCAGGGCGGTCCGGGCGTCGGCGGGATCGGGCTCGACGAGGACGGACTCCACGGTGATGCGGGGCTCCCACAGGGCCAGCGCCCGGGTGATGCGCTCCTCCAGCCGGTGGCGCGTGGCCACGGTGTTGGGCTCGAAGAGGAAGGAGCCCAGTCCCCCGCCGAAGTCGGGCAGCAGGAGCCGCTCGCGCTGCTCGGTGGTGAGGATGATCTGGATGCACTCGCGCACGTTGCGCTCGCCCTCGGACCAGCGCAGACGTCCATCGGAGCCCACCCTGGGTGGGAAGCCGATGCCTCGTCCCAGCAGACTTCCAGCGTCCATGCGATTCACCTCGCGGCCTGGGCTTCGGGGGGAAGGGGCCGCTTCGGCGCCTGCGGATCCGCGAAGTCCGCCAGCAGGAAGGCCTCCGAGCGGTCACTGAGCACGGGCGGAGGCAATGGCCCCTCGCCGGTGCGGTGCAGCACGAAGCGGAGGGCATACAGGCCGCTGCCCGGAGGCTCCGCCGCGACGAACCTGCCGGTGGCGCCCGTGGGGACGGAGCCCACCAGCAACCGGCGGCGCCGCTCCCGGGGGCCGAAGGTCAACGGGAACACGGGCGTGGGCACCTCGTCGGGAGCCAGGGCCTCCGCGCCGCCTCCGGGCACCTCGAGCCAGGAGGGCTCCACGTCATCCCGGGGCGGGGACACCCAGGCCTCCTCGCCGCCATCCGCGCGGAGCCGGCGCAGCACGAAGCCCACCTGCTCGTCCAGGCCGGAGTCGGGCAGATAATCGGTGTCCACGTCCGGCGAGGACACCAGCCGCGCCATCACCAGGTAGTAGCGCCCGTGCACCGGCTGGTACAGCTTGAGCGCCTCGGAGTTCTCCGGGCGGGCGACGAGCGCGGAGAGATCCGGTGCCGGCAGGGCCTTGAGCCGCGAGCCCAGGTCGTCCATGAAGCGCTCGGAGACGAAGCGCAGCAGCAGCGGGGCGCCGCGCTTCACCGGATCGTCCTGGACGGTGGCATCCCAGAGGGTGGCGGGGTTCAGCCACCGGGGCGTGGACGTGCTCATAGCGTGTTGCCTCCGCCCGGCGTGTACGTGGGACTGATGACGGTGTTGGTGTTGATGATGTCCGCGCGCAGCAGCCCGGCGAACTGGGAGATGCCGGCCGTGGCGGAGATGGTGCCGGCGGTGAGGCTCAGGGTGCCGGCCGTCACCTTGAAGGAGGCGGTGTTGAACTCCACCGAGGCGGCGGCGTTCACCGTCAGCTTGGACGCGGAGGTGACCTCCACGGTGTTGGCGGTGGCCGACACCTTCCCGGCGGAGGTGACCTCCACGGTGTTGGCCGTCACCGACAGCTTGTTGGAGGCGGTGACCTCCATGGTGCCGGTGTTCACCACCAGCCTGGCCGAGGACGGGGTGGTGATGGAGATGCCGGCGGCCTCCAGCTTCACCGTGTTGCCGTTGGAGTCCTTCACCTCGATGGAGGCGGGCGAGTCCAGGAGCGTCACCTTCTGGCCCGCGGGCGTCTCGAGCAGGAGCGTCTCCTTGCCGTCCGAGTCGTCCAGGGTGATCTTCACCCCGTTGCGCGAGCGCAGCACCTTGCGCGCGTTGAGCCCCTGGCCGTCCATGGCGTCCGGCGGCGCATCCGTGCCATTCCAGAGCGCGCCCAGCACATAGGGGCGGCGGGGATCGCCGGCCTCGAAGCCCACCAGCACCTCGTCGTTGACGTCCGGGATGAACCAGGAGCCGCGGTTGTTGCCGGCCATGAACGTGACGAGCCGGGCCCAGGCCTCGTAGCGAGCCCCCGCGGTGTCCGGGGCCCAGGGCAGCACCACCTTCACGCGGCCCTGGTTGTCCGGATCCTTCACGTCCGTGACGAGCGCCGGGTAGAGGCCGTACATGCGCCCGCCGAGCCCTTCCGGCACCCGCTCGTCGATGATGGCCTCGAAGGCCTGGTGCCCCCCCATGTGCTACCTCCCCAGTCCCGGGCGCTCGGCCGTGAATTCGGTGCGCAGCCCATTCGTTGCGTCGAAGAGATGCTTCACCCCGGTGACGTAGTACTTGCCGCTGAAGAGCTTCCCCAGGCCCTTCAGCTCCACGCGGACGCCCACGCGCAACCCGGGCGTTGGCCAGGCGGTGCCGCGGCCGGTGACGAAGCGCCGCGCCCCCAACCGGAAGAAGGACTCCGCGCGGGCCCTGGCCTCCGCGAGTGACAGCGGCACCGTGTGGACGAGCACCTCCTCGCGGTCTCCGAGGGTGGAGGAGAGCAGGCTCGCGCCACTCGTCCCCCCGTCCAGCTCCGCGCCGAGCACCGAGTCCGTGGCCGTGTACTTCAGCGCCGTCTTGGCCCGCACGTCCCAGCCGCTCACCGACACCGAGGTGCGTTGCCCGGCCAGGTCCGCGAGCACGGTGAACTCGCGCAGCTCGCTCCCATGGGTCAGCGTCAGGGGCGTGCCGGAGGCGCGATCCGGGCGCGCCTGGGCGTGCAGCGTCCCGTCCTCCACCCACACCTCCGCGCCCACCGCCCGGCACCGCTCGCGCAGGAAGGCCAGGTCGCTCTGGTTCACCTGGGCGAGCACGTCGTACTGCGGCCCCTGCACGTCCACCCGGGCTCCCAGCCCGTGCTTCGAGGCGAGCTGCTGGAGGACGTCCGCGTCGCTGACCTTCTCGAAGGTGCGCGTGCGCCGCGTCATCCGCAGATCCTGGAGGCGATCCTCGGCGAGCACCGCCACCTCGGGAGGGCCGTTCTCCTGGAAGCGGCCCTCGAGCGCGGAGATGCGCCCGTCGAAGAGCGTGTCCCGGCCGAGCCTCACCTGGAAGCCCTTGCCGAAGTCGAGCGTCTTCCGGTCGAAGTAGAGGAAGCCGATGCCGCCGCTGACGGCGCCCCAGTTGCCGAAGGTGGCCTCGCACCGGTACAGGCCCCCGGTGTCCTCCTCGATGGTGAGCGCGAGCAGCCCGCCGCCGAGCGTGGCGATCTCCTGACCGCCCACGTGGAAGGTGGGGCGGGAGGGACGCAGGGGTGTGGAGTGGGTCCCGTCGGCCATGGCGATTCAGTACGCGCGCAGGCGCAGCTGGCGCTCCCGGCCGCGCGTGAGAAGCCGGTGGAGCTCCGTTTGCCTCTGGATCTCGGGGACGGGCGCGGGGCCCGGCTCCGGCTTGCCGCCGTTGGCGGAGGCGGGGGGTGTTTCGGGGATGATCTCGAAGTCGTTGATGACCACCGGCATGTGCCGCTCCTCCTGGCCTGGCCTTTCAGCCGCCGGCCTTCAGGTTGATCAGCTGTCCGGTGGGGAGCCGCAGCGGATCCTCGATCCGGTTGGCCTTGGCGATCTCCCACCACTCCGCTTCCCGGCCCACGTTCGCCGCCATGCCCTGCAGGGTGCTGCCCGCGGGCGCGGGCGTGAGCCGCTCGATGCCGGTGATGCGCGCGCCCGGCCCGACGACGGGCGACTTGTCCGTGCGGATGACGTAGGGGTCGATCTTCTGCTGCGACAGCCCCAGCGTCACACTGGCCCGGAGCGGCCGGCCCTCGGGGGAGAAGAGCTCCAGCGACTCCTCCATGGACTCCACCACCCCGTCGAACTGGAACGAGCCCCAGACGAAGCGCACGGCCGGTGGGATGTACTGGCCCTCCTTCACCTTCTCCGTCGGGGAGATGAAGAAGGCGACCTTCCGGGTCAGCCGGCGGACGTCGTTCTCCTGGGAGTTCGTATCCGGGTCGGTGACGTCGAACCACAGCTGGAGCGAGAGCTTGGTGGTGCCCTCGCCCACGTACTGCCGGCCTCCGGTGCCTTTCTGATCTCCCGAGAGCTGGTTGGACAGGGAGACCTTGAGCGTCTCCGGGTTGAACTGGACCATCACCCAGTTCTGTTCGTTGACCTCGTTCTGCCGCTCGTCGAGCTGGCGCAGCTCGGCCTTGGCGAGTGCCAGGGGCAGGGGCATGGCTAGGCTCCTCCTCGGGGCTGGACGCGGGTGAGGGACTGGTAGGCGAGCTGGAGCTCCTCGATGGCCACCATGCCGTCCTTGGCGTGGAGCGCCGGGGCCTTGAGCTTCACGGGGATGCACCGGTCGAGGAAGAAGCGCGCCTGGATCGTCTTCGCATCGGAAGAGAGGAGGAGCACCTCTCCCTGGGCCCGCTTCGTCCGGGGGGAGGCCACCACCGTCTCGAACCACAGCCAGAGATCATGGTTGGGCGTCATCCCGCGCCGCAGGGTGAGCTGGCCGTAGCTGACGGGACCGAAGAGGCGGATCTGCTGGCCGTTGTTGCCGCCCTCGCGAATGGTTTTCACGTCCAGGGTCATCTCCAGGCCGTCGCACTCGGCGAAGGAGGCCTCGCACAGGGAGACAGGGGAGTCCCCGACGCGCAGCTCCACCCGGAAGTTGAAGGCGGTGAACAGGGCGTCGCTCATTCAGCGCTCCTCCGTGAAGAGGCCGCGGTCCTCGCGTTGGACCAGGCGGACGTTGAGGAAGGTGAGGGGCGAGGAGGGCGCCACGCGCAGCTCCACGACGAAGCGGCCCTGCCCGGAGCCGGTGCCGGGATCGGAGGCGAGTACCACCTGGAAGGCCTCCTCCCGGGTGCTGCCGGCGAAGGCGCCGCGGGTGAGGAGGCCGCTGAGCAGTTGCTCGAAGCCGCGCTGGACGGAGCGGCGGAGGTCCGGGGAGTCGTTCTCGAAGACGTAGGTCCTGCCGGCCCGGAGCGCGGCCCGGCGCAGCAGCGCGAGCAGCCGCCGCACGTGGATGGGCTCCAGGTCCGGATCCGCCGTCAGCGTGGAGGCGGTGAGGGACACGAAGCCCCGGGGCTCCTGGAGCAGGGTGTTCACCTGGGCGTCCCGCAGCGTCAGCCACGTCTGGCGCTCCAGCTTGTGCGCGAGGGCCACCACGTCGTTCCAGGGCTCGTTGGCGGGCGTCACCCAGGCCCCGCGCTCGTTCGCGCGCCGCGCCAGCACGCCGCAGGCGGCCCCATCCGGTGGAATCCAGCGCGGCTCGAGGAGCGCTCCCGCCTCGGAGACGAGGGGCCACGGGTGGTAGAGCGCGCCGTGGCTGGGGGCGTTGGTGCCCACGAGCGAGGAGGCCGCGTCCCCCTCGAGGGGGAACTTGCGCCGCAGGCTGTCGGCGTGGCCGGTGGCGTCGTCCTCCCGGAAGTGCGCGGGCAGCGAGAGGACGGCGAGCAGATCCCCCCGCGCGGCGCACATCGTCAGGAGCGCGCCGTGGATCGCCTTCAGGTGATTCTTCTCGGCCTCGCCATACGTCTCCGCGGGGCGCAGCCTCCAGCCGGGCTGGCCGGAGATGGAGATCGTCCGCGTGGGAGACCATGGGCCCGGGTAGATGCCGCGGCGGGCGCGGACGCGGTAGTGGTACGTGCCCGCGTTCTGCGCGAAGAGCGTCATGCGCTCGGCGGGCCCCTCGTAGAGGACGACCGCGTCCTGGAACTCCGGGAAGGTGGCCACCTCGAGCGTGTAGACGACGGGCTGCTCCTGCGCCTCCTCCAGGGACCAGGACAGCTCGAAGGCCTGGCCGAGCGCGGGTGATGCGGGCGTCACCTCGAGCCCGGTGGGCTTGGGCGGGGCGAGGTAGACGCAGTCATGGAAGGCGCCCGGGAGGGCCTCCGGCGGCGGAGTGGGAGGCGCCAGGGGGTGAAGCGTGTTCTCGGGCGCCTCCGGCCACCGCTCCTGCTCCAGGCTCCACGGGCGGTGGACGGCGTCCGGCACCGCCACGAGCGTGACTTCCTCCTTGGAGAGCAGCGAGTGGATGCCCTTGAGCGGGCGAGGCTGGGGGCTCTGGTATTGGATGAAGTGGGCCTGCGCCAGCAGGGCCAGGGTGCCCACGCCCTCCATCGCCTCGTCGAGGAAGGGCACCGCCGTCAGGCGCTCCAGGCCGTCGCGGACGAGCGCGGGCTCGGCGGACGGGACGCGGCCGAGGTACGGCTCGGGCAGCAACGCCATCCCGAGCGGCCAGTAGAAGGCCTCATCCTCGTCCTGGGGGGCCGCGAGCGGGAAGCGCGGCTCGAGCGCGCTCTGGCGCAGCGCCTCGTGGAGCTCGGGCTCCGAGTAGGGGAGGGCGGGCCCCTCCTGCTCGGTGCCCTGGAGCCACGCGAGATCCGTGGGCAGTGCGCCCCAGTAGCGTGGATGGGAGGGGCAGAAGCCCAATCCCTCCAGGCGCTGCGGGGCCTCGCCTCCGCGCCGGACCCAGAGGCCGAAGGTGAGCCGCTCACCCCGGCCCTCCTTCAAGGGTCCGAGCTCCGCGTCGGTGGGCGGAGTGGGCAACAGCTCCACCCACTCACCCGACATCGTCACCCCGGGCTTCTCCGGATGGAGCTCCCCGACGATGAACCAGTGCCGCCGCACCCGCTCGTCGAGGCACAGCAGCGAGCCGGGGCGGGGTTCCGCCATGAGCGGTGGCTTCTGCTCGAGCTCGAGCTCGCCGGTGTCCGCCACCCGGGCGGTGAGCCGGAGGGGCGGCTCCTCGCCGGGGCCCACCCACAGCAGCGGGACGGGCTCGTTCCCCTGGAGCGCTTCCGGACGCGTGCCCGTGCGCAGCCACTGGGGGTGGCTTCCGGAGCTCCGCCACGCCACCGTCCGCTCCGGGTTCTCCTCGTCCTTCACCGCCTCCACCGTCTCCACGGGGAGCAGCAGCGTGTACCCCGCCGCCTCGAAGCGGACGCGGAGCAGATCTCCGGCGAGGGGCTCCAGGGGAGGCGCCACGTCCAGCGCGAGCGGCGCATCCGTGCCGGAGCCGCCCAGGAGCGCGAAGGGCTCGGCGGAGAGGCTGGCCGCGAGCAGCAGCGGATCCGACCAGCTCCCCTCCGAGCGCGCGCGGGCGTGGGCGGGAGCGGCATCGCCCGAGGCGGTGGTGCGCAGCAGCCCCGGGAGGGGGAAGACATTGGAGCACGCGCCGGGCCCCGCCACGCGCACCACCCAGCAGCGCCGGCCTCCATTGCGGAAGAAGGCCCGCACCGTGGGGGCCAGGTACGCGTGCACCCGCTCTCCCCGCTCGACGTCCAGGGCGATGGGCAGGTCCTCCCCGAAGAGGGCCTGGAAGCGCGCCACGTCCTCCACCAGCACGGGCTGATCCAACGGCCCCGAGGCCGCGAAACCCACGAAGGCCGCCACGTCCATGCGCGGCAGCTCGTCCGGCGCGGACGGCGGCTGCGCTTCGAAGCGGATGCCCGGTGGGCGTCTGGTGGAGGCGCGAGGCACGTTATTCCATCTCCAGGCGCTCGTAGGACAGCGTCAGCTCCTCCATCGCCACCTCCGTGCCCTTCGCGTTGAAGGGGCCGCTGACGTGCTTGATGATGCGCGCGCGCAGCAGCTTCCACGTCTGGACGACGGCGGTGTGGTCCTCGTTCTGCAGCTGGATGGTGACGGTGCGCAGCGCGTTCTGATCGCCGTTGCGGATCTGATCCAACCACTTGTAGAGCGTCAGCGAGCCGATGACGCCCCGCTTCAGCGTGACGTCCGTGGCCTTGTTGAGGCCGGTGATCTTCCGCACGGCGTTCTCCTTCTCGTTGCCGTTGCGGTACTCGGCGACGGTGACCTCCATGCCGACGTTGCTGACTTCCTGGAAGCCGGCATCCGCCCCGTCGGTGGTGCCGGTGCCCAGGTCGACCAGGAAGTTGAACTGCACGTAGGGACGCTCTCGAAAGGTGGCCATCTCGGCTCCTCCTGTGTGGGGTTACTTCCGGTCACCGGTCCACTGGCCGATGCGGATGATGACGAACTCGGCGGGACGCAGCGGGGCCACGCCCACCAGGCAGACGAGCCGGCCGTTATCCAGATCGTTCTGGGTCATCGTGGAGCGGTCGCACCGCACGAAGTAGGCCGCGTCCGGGCGATCTCCCAGCAGCGCGCCGTTCTGCCACTCGTTGAGCAGGAAGTCCTCGATGGTGCGGCGGATGTTGGCCCACAGCTGCGCGCCGTTGGGCTCGAAGACGGCCCACTGGGTGCCCTTGTCGATGGAGCGCTCCAGGTAGGCGAAGTAGCGGCGCAGGTTGACGTACTTCCACTCGGGATCCGAGCTGACGGTGCGCGCGCCCCACAGCCGGAAGCCGCGGCCCTCGAAGAAGCGGAAGGCGTTGATGCCCTCGGGGTTGAGCGCCTCCTGCTGGGCGGTGTTGAGGATGGACTCGAAGCCGATGGCGGAGACCACCACCTCGTTGGCCGGCGCCTTGTAGACGGCGCGCTGCACGTCGTTGCGCGCGTAGATGCCGGCCACGAAGCCGCTGGGCGGCAGGACGATGGGCTGCCGGGTGACCGGATCCATCACCTTCACCCACGGGTAGTAGAGGGCGGCGTGGCTGGAGTCGAGCTTGGCCCGCATCTCCCGCACCTTCTGGACCGTCTGCCCATCGCCGCTGTCCAGCACCGCGATGCGGTACTTCATCCGCTCGCAGTGGGAGATGAGCGAGTTGACGATGGTGGCCGCGTGCGGGCCGTAGCCGGTCTCGTAGCCGAAGGTGGCGCCCGGCGCGGCGACGATGGAGATGTCCTCCAGATCCTGGAACTGCCGCAGGCCCGTCTTCCGGGTGGTGTCCGGCACCTCCCGGCCCTCGTAATCACCGGAGACGGGCCGCATGCCGTCGTTGCCGCCCCGGAGGAGGGTATCGGCGGAACGCTCCTCGTCCGAGGAGGTCAGGTCCCTCAGGTTCGCCAGGCGCGCGCCCATGAGGGTGCGCAGCAGGGTGAGCCCGTCGGGGATCTCCCGCGCCTCGAGGACGAGGGGGATCTCCCGGTTGCGCGAGGGAGTCCCCGGGTCATGGATGAAGCGGGCGGTGAGGGAGTCCGCGGTGCCCGCGCGGGAGTGCTGCGGATCCAGTGCGAGCCCGTCCCAGACCAGGAATGCATCCGAGTCGTTCGTCGGGAGGATGCTGGCCGTGACGGTGATGACGCGGAGCTCGAACCGCCGCCTCTTCGCCTCTCGCCCGCCGCCCCCCTCGCCTTCCTCCGCCTCGCCTCCACGCCCTCCGCCTCCACCCTCTCCGCCTCCACCTCCGCCGCCCCCCTCGTTCAGGGGCGGGACCTCGCCTGCCTGGATGTCGGCGAGCGTCAGCGTCTTGCCGGTGGAGGGCTTGAAGGTCCACGCGCCGGTCGCGTCCTGGAGGGCGAGGAAGAAGTCGCCGGAGTTCTTGGCGTCCACCACGTTGATGAGGACCACGTCCCTGTCCAGGAGGGCACCCACGCGCACCTCGCCGGCCTGGTTGTAGGAGAGGACGTTCTGGCCCACGCGCAGGGTGAGGCGCAGCGCCATGTTGCCGGACGAGCCGGGGTAGCGCGCGTGGAGGAAGAGGGAGGGCGCATCCGCCGCCGCGTCGGCGGGAAGGAGCGCGCGGGCGTGCCCATCCGGGTAGGGCGCGTCGACAGGGACCACCGCGGCCTTCGTATCGAAGCCGGTGTACGCCTCTTTGTCCTGGCGCCGGAAGACGCGGCTGACGTAGAGGCGCTTGCCGCCCTCCTCGAAGAAGGAGCGCACGGCGTGCCACAGGTAGTTGTGGAGCCGGCCGGTGTCACTGAAGTTGAGCTGCAGGCGGCTGCCGTAGGTGCGCTCGAACTCACCCAGGCTGGTGATGAGCTCGTTCTCCAGCTCGATGGGGCCGTACCGGGTGGGGCCGATGAAGCCCGTGGTGGTGGTACTGACGCCTTCGATGCTCTTGGAGCGGAATGAGACCTCTTCGACGAATACGCCGGGAGCGAGATATTCGGGCATCGGTGGTTCCTCGCTTAGGAGCCGGCGGGCGTGAGCCGGAGCCGGGAGTGGGTGTCCTGCTGGGTACGAACGACGAGTGGCTGGCCGTAGTGCAGCGTGAGCTCGAGGTGCGGCTGGGCGCCGGAGGTGTCGGGCCAGAGGCGGGCGGCGGGCTGGCGCAGGGTGCCGCGGAGATCCGGGGCCAGGGGGGGCACGGGCCCGGCGGGCGTGTAGAAGGCCTCGAGCCGGAGCGTCCAGGACTGCTCGCGCAGGGGCGCGTCCTGGAGGATGGCGGGGGAGTCGAAGAAGAGCGCGGCGCGGCCCTGGGCGTCCGCCAGGCCGCGCGCCACGAGCTCGTCCTTCACGCGGACCTCGAGCCGGGCCCAGGCGGCGGGCGCCTCCGCCTTCACGTCCCACAGCTCCGCGCGCACCACCGCCAGCAGGGGCGAGGCGTGGCGCGAGGGCGCGGAGAAGAGCGGCAGGGCCGGCTCCGGTGGCCACAGGGGCGAGGGCGGCGTGTCCGGAAGGCACTCGAGCGTCAGCAGCGTCCGGGAGGGCAGCTCCACCTGGAAGGAGCAGGGAAGGAAGCGTCCCTCCGTGTCCCGCACCTCGACGGAGAAGCGCTTGCGGGGGCTTCCGGGCGGGAGCGCCCGCAGTCCGGGGAGATCGCTCAGCACCCAGACGCTGGAGGGGTTGACGGACGCGCGCTGGCGCAGGGCGGGCCGGGACTCGGGCCAGACGCTCACCACCAGCCCGTCGCCGATGTACTGGCCCGTGGCCGCGTCGCGGAAGCGCACGCCGAAGCAGGCCTCGCGCGACACCAGGTGGTACGAGTGCACGGAGGGGCTCATGACTCGCCGGGCCTTCCCTGCCGCACATCGCGCTCGCCCACGGGCGGGTGCTCCTCCTCCACCACCGTGGAGTCGATGGCGATGAGCCGCACGAGGTAGGTGGCGGACACCTGGAGGTTGGGCTTGCCGACTTCCCAGACGTTGAGGAAGTCCTGGATGCCGAGCGGATCGAAGACGAGGGTGACGCTCTCGTCGGGGAGGAAGGGATCCGTCCCCTGGAGGCCGAAGTGGTTGAGGACGTTGGCGGGGATGCTGGAGTTGTCCTCGAGGAAGCGCAGGGCCCAGCCGAGCAGCTTGTGTTGCTGGGCGGCGGTGCGGGCCCAGGGCGTCAGCAGGTAGTGGAGATCCAACGCGAGGGGCCGGCGGAAGCGGCGGCCCTTCGCGTCCACGCGGCCCGGGAGGTTGCGGCGGGCGGTGCTGGGCGTGACGCGGTAGAGGAAGAGGGAGATGCCCTCCTCCATGGGCTTCTTGAAGTTGTTGGCCTGGTAGAGTTCGAAGCTGGCGTTCGCGAACTCGGGCTTGGGACAGGACTGCTTCAACAACCCGAGGAGTGCCTGCCCGATGGCTGGGATTGCCGCGTAGGTTGCCACCGAACACCCCTCCTCTCCTCGCCTCTTGTCGAGCAACGTCCGCGCCAGCCCGCCTGGCGCCGGGCGCGGTGTGATTCCAGGGGGTTCGTGTGTGTGTTTGTCTTCAGGGGGTGGAGGCGTGGGACGAAATCATCCACCCGCGCGGGACAACCGCGTGCGCGCCCGAGGGAGGAGGGTGGATGGATTCGTCCAGGGGGGAGGGCGCGCGGAAGACGCACGCACCCGGGCTCCTCCCCGCGTGGAGAGAGGCCCGGGCCCGGGGTGGCTACCGTGGAGGGAGGCTCACTGCTCGCGGGTGAGCCCGTGCCGGCGCATGAGCTCGAAGAAGGCGCGGCGGTGCTTCCCGCTGGCGCGCGCGGCGGCGGCGATGTTGCCGTGGTGGGCCTGGAGCGTGCGCTGCAGGTACTGACGCTCGAAGGCGGAGACGACGCGGCGCTTGGCGGACTGGAACGTCTCCTGGTGGAGCGCAGCGGCGGACTCGGGGGGGGACGCGGCCGCGGTCTCCTGCTCCAGGTGGCTCAACAGCGGGAGCTCCTCGGGGTGGACGGTGCCCCCGCTCCGGGTGCACAGCAGGTAGCGGACACAGTTCTCCAGCTCGCGGATGTTGCCGGGCCAGTCATAGGCATACAGGTGCTGGAGGGCCTGGCGGGAGAAGGAGACGGGGGGCTTGCCGTACTCGGCGGCGTAGCGCCGCAGGAAGTGCTCGAGGAGGGCGGGGATGTCCTCGCGGCGCTCGCGCAGGGGCGGAACCACGAGCGGCAGCACGCGCAGGCGGAAGAAGAGATCGGCGCGGAAACGCCCTTCACGGACCGCGGTGACGAGGTCCGCGTTGGTGGCGGCGATGATGCGCGCGTCCGAGTGGCGCAGGCGCGGGTCGCCGAGGGGCCGGTACTCCTTCAGTTGGATGAAGCGCAGCAGCTTGACCTGGCTGGCGAGGGGGAGGGAGTCGATCTCGTCCAGGAAGAGGGTGCCCTGGTGGGCTTCGGCGGCGAGCCCGTTGGAGCGGGTCCGGGCCCCGGTGAAGGCGCCGTGGGCGTGGCCGAAGAGCTCGTTCTCGAAGAGGTCCGCGGGGAGGGCGCCACAGTTGACGGGGACGAAGGCGGCCTGGGCGCGGGCGCTGAGCTCGTGGATCCTCCGGGCGTAGAGCTCCTTGCCCACGCCACTGGGGCCCTGGATGAGGACTTCCGCGTCGGAGCTCGCCGCGGAGGCGACGAACTCCAGCAGCTGGGCGTGGGTGCCGCTGGTGCCAAGGATGGGCGTCGTCATACGTCGGGGCAGGCAGACTGGGCCACACGGCGCCCGGTGGGCATTGAACCGCGGGACGGGGAAAGTGTGGTTTTGGAGACAGGTTTGAGGGGTTCCCCTGAGCCGTCCTCGAATCGTCCGTTCAGCCCGGGACGTAGCGGCGGAAGAACCAGCGGTTGAGGAGCTCGGCGGACAGCAGGTAGCCCACGACGAGCACCGCGAGCGCGCCCAGCAGGGCGAGGGGTGGGGGCTCGAAGCCGAACCAGGCGCCCAGCGGCGTGAAGGGCAGCACGTTGGCCACCAGCACCACCCCCAGCGAGCTGGCCACCAGCCACCGCGAGGGCCGGCTGCGCAGGGGATTGCGGCGGGTGCGGATGACGAAGATGACCAGCACCTGCGTGGTGAGCGACTCCATGAACCAGCTGGTCTGGAAGAGCGCCGCGCCCGCGTGGAAGAAGAGCAGCAGCACGCCGAAGGTGGCCGCGTCGAACACGGAGCTGAGCGTGCCGAGCACCCCCATGAAGAGCCGGACGAGCCGCAGATCCCACCTCGTGGGCCGCTCCAGCAGCTCCGGATCCACCTCGTCCAGGGGGATGGCCAGCTCCGACACGTCGTAGAGGAGGTTGTTGAGCAGGATTTGGATGGGACGCATGGGGAGGAACGGCAGCAGCACCGAGGCCCCGGCCATGCTCAGCATGTTGCCGAAGTTGGAGCTGGTCCCCATGCGGATGTACTTCATCACGTTGCCGAAGGTGCGCCGGCCCTCGAGGACGCCGTCGTACAGCACGGCCAGGTCCTGGCGCAGCAGCAGCAGATCCGCCGCCTCGCGGGCCACGTCCACCGCGCTGTCCACGGAGATGCCCACGTCCGCGGCGTGCAGCGAGGGCGCGTCGTTGATGCCATCTCCCAGGTAGCCCACCACGTGCCCCCGCCCGCGCAGCGCGTGGATGACGCGGCTCTTCTGCCCCGGAGAGACGCGGGCGAAGAGCGTGGTGCGCTCGGCGCGGACCCGGAGCGCGGGCTCGTCCATCGTCCCCACCTCCGCGCCGGTGAGCACCCCCTCCACCTCCAGCCCGAGCTGGCGGCAGACGTGCAGCGCCACCCGCTCGTTGTCGCCCGTCACCACCTTCACCATCACCCCCGCGCGCACGAGGGCCTCCAGCGCGGGCCGCGCGCTCTGCTTGGGCGGATCCAGGAAGGCGGCGAAGCCCGCGAACACCAGCTCCGTCTCGTCGTCCAGGTGGGCCACCCGCATGTCCGGGGACTCCTCGCGCCAGGCCACCGCCAGCACCCGGAAGCCCTCCGCGCCCAGGGCCTCGAAGCGCGCCCGCACCCGCGCCCGGGTCTCCGCGTCCAGCGCGCGCGGCGCCCCGTCCAGCTCGTACCGGGTACAGCGGGTGAGCATGTCCTCGGGCGCGCCCTTCACCACCAGCACCCGGCGCCCCTCGTGCTCCAGCAGCACGGACACCCGGCGGCGCTCGAAGTCGAAGGGCACCTCGTCCACCTTGCGCCAGTCCCGTGCCTCCACCTCCGAGTGGGCGAGGATGGCCTCGTCCATGGGGCTGCGCAGCCCGGACTCGAAGTGGCTGTTGAGCCAGGCCCACCGCAGCACCTGCTCGCTCTGCTGCCCCGTGGCGTCCTCGTGCTGCTCCAGGTGGATGCGGGCCTCGGTGAGGGTGCCCGTCTTGTCCGTGCACAGCACGTCCATGCTGCCCAGGTCGTGCACCGCGCTCAGCCGCTTGACGATGACATGGCGCGCCGCCATCCGCATGGCCCCTCGCGCGAGCGTCACCGACAGCACCATGGGCAGCAGCTCGGGCGTCAGCCCCACCGCCAGCGCCACCGCGAAGAGGAAGGACTCCAGCAGCGGCCGGTGTGCCTGCACGGCCGCCAGCAGGACGAAGAGCACCAGCAGCACCGTCAGCCTCATCAGCATCAGGCCGAAGTGGCGCGTGTCCCGCTCGAAGGCGGTGGAGGGCGTGGGCTCGGCGAGCGCGCGGGCGATGTCCCCCATCGTGGTGCGCCCCCCCGTGGCGAAGACGAGCGCCCGCCCCGTGCCGCTGATGACGGCGGTGCCCATGAAGACGGCGTTGCGCGCCTCGGTGGGCTCCCCCCCCACGGCTTCCTCTCCCGGCTGCTTCTCCACCGGGTAGGACTCGCCGGTGAGCATGGCCTGGTTGACGAAGAGATCCCTCGCCTCCAGCAGCCGGGCGTCCGCCGGCACCAGGCTGCCCGCGGACAGCAGCACCACGTCCCCCGGGACGAGCTCCCGGGCGGGCACTTCCCGCTGCGCGCCGTCCCGGAGGACGGTGGCCTTCAGGGCCACGGAGCTCCGCAACCGCTCCGCCGCGTTGTCCGCGCGCCACTCCTGGAGGAAGTCCAGCGTCACGCTCACCAGGACGATGCTGGCGATGATGGCGGAGCTCGTCAGCTCATGCGTGAGGAAGGACACCCCGCTGGCCACCAGCAGCACCAGCACGAGCGGGTTGGTGAAGCGCCGGAGGAATTGCACCCAGGCCGGGCGCCGGGCCTGCTGCCCCGGGGTGTTGGGCCCGTACCGCGCGAGCCGCTCCGTGGCCTCGTCCTGCGTCAGCCCCCCGGGCGAGCACGCCAGCCGTGACAGCAGGGCCTCCCGTGGCCCGCACCAGGCGGGCGGCTCCTCCGGTTGGCTCGTGGGACTCCGAGGCTTCATGGCCAGCTCCATGGCACCTGGCTCGGGGAGCCGTGCCCCTTATCGTGGGACTCGGGCCGCTGAAGCGGGAGCGGGGCTCCGGCGCGGGGACCGCTGCCCGGGCAGGGGGCCATGCACAGGGGCTTGCGCGTGCCGCTGGACGCGGGCCGGGACGGCTCCCCAGCTTCGAAGGTGGAGGAGAACCCCATGCCCGAGCCCGACAAGAACAACCAGGCATACGAGCGCGCGCACAAACGTGTCGTCACGTTGCGCGACTTCTACATGCACTTCATGTGGTACCTGGTGGTGAACCTCGGCTTGTTCGCCATCGACATGGCGACCCCCGGCGGGCCCTGGTTCTACTGGCCGCTCATCGGCTGGGGAATCGTCGTGATGATGCACGGCTTCTCCGTGCTCATGGAGGGGTCCTTCTTCAGCGAGCGGTGGGAGGAGCGCAAGACCCGCCAGCTCATGGAGCGCGACAGGGAGCGCACGGGCGGCCCTCCCCGGCCACCCCGGCCCCTGGCCCCTTGAGTGGAAGACATTGATTCCAGACTTCCGGGTCATGGCCTGGAGGGGGGCGGGTGCCCGGGCGGCTCCAGGAGCCGCACCAGCACCCGCCCGTGGATGGCGCCGACCACCAGGCCCGTGACGCCGCAGAGCAGGTACAGGCTGATCGCCACGAGCCCGAAGGGCCCCGTCCACGGCACGAGGTCCATCCCCAAGAAGATGACGGGCATTCCCACGGCCCAGGCCAGGGCGTTGGCCCACAACCAGCGGCCCGCCCGCGGCACCAGGCCGCGCAGGACCGTCCATTGAGCGAGGCCGAGGATGGGGCCGGTGACGAGCCCCAGCCCCATGGCCAGAGCGGACTTGAGCAGCGCTCCCGGCTCCTCGGGGGCCGGGCCCGAGGACGCCTGGGTGCCGAGAGCCATGATCGTGCTCGGCACCATCCCGAGCAGCCAGGCCAGCCCGGCCCCGGCGGCGGTCGCGAGGACCCAGGCTCCCCGGCGCAGGTCCACGAGGCGCTGACGCAGCACCCGCTCCTGGAGCACGCCCACGACCACGCCCTCGAGCAGGATGCCCAGGAGGACCGCGGCGAGCGCTCCTCCGAGGATGGCCGTCACGCCCGTCACCCGCTCGAGGTGGGGCGCCACCCACCGTCCCGCGACGAAGGTCGTTCCCAGCCCGGCGGCTTCCGCCAGGCCATTCGCGAGGATCCATCGCCGGTAGAACGCGGTGTCGCGGGCGTGCATGGATTCCGGCTCCATGTGAGTGGGCGGACAAGATGGCACGCGAGTCCCTGGCCGCCATCGGCCGGGTGGGAGGGGGGCGCGTCCACCCTTCAACCTTCCGTCCACCAATGAGCCAATGGTCTCCGGCTCCACGTGCGCCATCTTCCCGCGAGCACTGGAGGGAAGGATGACAATGATTGCCAAGAATCGAGCAAGGGTGTTCGTCTGGGTGTGGGCGGGTTGCCTGGGGGGGCTGGCGAGTCCGGCCCGGGCCGACTTCAACGAGACGAAAGCGGACTATTCCCGGCAGTTCACCCAACACCAGATGTTCTGGACGGCCGCCGAGGGCACGCCGGGCCAGTATCCCAAGACGAGTCCGCTGGACTCCGGGAGCTGGACGACCGTCGCCGCCAATGACCTCCCCGGCTGGACGCAGGGGTTCTTCCCCGGCCTGCTCTGGCAGATGTACGACAAGACCCGCGACCCCGCATGGCGGACGCGGGCGGAGACGTGGACCACGCCGCTGGCGGTGCAGCAGAACAACGCCACCACGCATGACATGGGCTTCAAGTTCTTCAACAGCTACGGCCAGGGCTACCGCCTGACGGGCAATACCGCCTACCAGGGCGTGCTGCTCAACGCCGCGCGCGCACTGGCCACCCGCTACAAAGCCGAGGTGGGTGTCATCAGCTGCTGCGATTGGAACGCGCCGCAGTGGGACGTCCCCATGGTCACCGACACCATGATGAACCTGGAGCTGCTCTTCTGGGCGGCCCGGAACGGGGGCGACGCGAGCATGAACGACAAGGCGCTCAGCCATGCCCGCAAGACGATGACCGACATGGTCCGCGCGGACGGCAGCACCTGGCACGTGGTGGACTACTCCAAAACGGGCGCCATCCGCTCCAAGGGCTCGTACCAGGGCTGTACGCGCTGTGCCGACCAGACGAAGGCCACCTGGGCCCGCGGGCATGCCTGGGCCATGTATGGCTTCACCATGGCCTACCGCTACACGACGGATCCCCAGATGCTGGCCACCGCGCAGAAGGTCACCGACTTCTACCTCAACAACCTGCCCGCGGACTTCATCCCCAACTGGGACTTCCATCCCCAGGCGCCCCAGCAGAAGGACTCCTCGGCCGCCGCCATCGCCGCCTCGGCGATGCTGGAGCTGAGCCGGTACGTCCGGGATCCGGTCATCTCCCAGCGCTACCGCAACGCGGCCCTCGCCACGCTCGATGTCCTCAGCTCGCCGGACTACCTGGTCATGGGCACCAGCAACAGCCCCGCGGTCCTCAAGCGGGGCGTGGGCTTCTACGAGAAGGGGCAGGACATCAACGCGGGCCTCATCTACTCGGACTACTACTTCGCCGAGGCGCTGCAGCGTTACAAGCTGCAGGCCGCGGGCGGGTGGGTGGCGTCCATCTCCTTCGGTCCGAGCGTGCAGAGCCTGGGCACCGCCAACACCGGCGTCCAGGTGGTCGAGTTCGACGTGACCCCGCTCACCGAGCCCGTGGATGCCGTCATCGGCTACACGGATACCTCCACCAACCCCACGTCCTACAATGATCTGCCCATGACCATCCGCCTGAACCGGAGCGGAACCTTCGACGTCCGCCGGGGGACCGACTTCGCGGCCATCACCCCGGTGCAGTACGATCCCAACAAGACCTACCACATCCGGATGCGGGCCGATCTCACCGCCAGGAATTACAGCGTCTGGATCACTCCTCCGGGAGGCGCGCCCATCCTCGTGGCGGATCGTTACGTCTTCCGGACCGGTGCGCCCGCCATCGATGACGTGGGCAAGGTGGCGCTCAAGAGCGCCATCTTCGACAACGAGATCCGCGTGCAGAACCACACCGTGAGGCCGGAGACGGCCGCCGCCCAGGCCCCGGCCGCCCAGCCCGCCTCCAAGGCGCGCACGCCGCGGCCCTCGCGCCGGCCGCCGCCTTCGGACAAGAAGTAGGCCCACCAGAGGGATTCCGGGAGGTGTTGGAAGAGCGGCTCTCCCCGACCCCGGCGGCCGATGGAGGGGCGGCGCGAAATGGCTCATAACGCAAGCCTTTGCAATGCCAGCCGCTCTTCCAGGAGCGGTGGGGGGAGTCATGACACGGATGAAACACGCGTTCCTCGCTGTCAGGCCGACTGCACGGCTGCTCGCGATCTTCTTGTCGCTGGCCGTGCTCCTGCAGGCGTGTAAACCAGACACTCCCGCGGAGGATCCGCCACCCCCGCCGCCCGCCCCGGCCCGCACCGCCTGGGTCTTCCTCCGTCAGCAGGCGGACCTGAGCCCGGCCTTCGGGATGAAGGATTGGAATGCCCGCGGACGCTTCGTCGTGGAGCAACTCCAGTCCGTGGCCCGCAGCAGCCAGGGTGATCTCCGCGACCAGTTGCGGGCCCACGGCCTGGACCACCAGTCCTTCTGGCTCGTCAACGCCGTCCGCGTGAAGGCGGACGATGCGGCCCTCAAGGCGTTGGCCAGCCGGCCCGACGTCGATCACATCCTCCAGGAAGGGGACTACCGCATCCCCACGCCCATCCCCGGCACTCGCTCGCCTCCGACTCCCTCGGACATCGAGTGGAACATCGCCCGCATCCGCGCCCCCGAGGTCTGGTCCACCTTCGGTACCCGCGGCGAGGGCATCGTCATCGGGAGCATCGACACCGGCGTCCAGTTCGATCACCCCGCGCTGGCCCGGCAGTACCGGGGACGCCTCGCGGATGGCAGTCTCGATCACAACTACAACTGGTTCGATCCCTCCAGCGTCTGTGGCAGCCCCTCGCTGGCCCCTTGCGACAACGTGGGCCATGGCACGCACACCATGGGCACCATGGCGGGGGACGATGACAGCGGCAACCAGATTGGCGTGGCCCCGGGCGCGCGGTGGATCTCCGCCAAGGGGTGCGAGGACCTGGGCTGCTCGACGGGGGCCCTGCTGGCCGCCGGCCAGTGGATGCTCGCCCCCACGGACCTGAGTGGCAACAACCCGCGGCCGGAGCTGCGGCCGCACATCCTCAACAACTCGTGGGGAGACGGGCCGTCGGATCCCTTCTTCCGGCCCATCGTGCAGGCGTGGGTCGCCGCGGGCATCTTCCCCACCTTCGCCGTGGGCAACCCGGATCCCGCCCCCTGTGGCAGCGTGGGCGTGCCGGCCGCGTACCCGGAGAGCTACGGGGTGGGCGCCTTCGACATCAACGGGAACATCGCCTCCTTCTCCGCCCGGGGCCCCTCGGCTTTCGACGGCCTCACCAAGCCCGACATCGCCGCGCCCGGTGTCAACGTGCGCAGCAGCTTCACGGGCGGCGGCTACGAAGTCTTGAGTGGCACCTCCATGGCCACGCCCCACGTGGCCGCCACGGTGGCGCTGATGTGGTCCGCCGCTCCGTCGTTGGTGGGAGACGTGGAGGCCACCCGTGCCCTGCTCGATGCGTCGGCGGTGGACCGGGAGGACCTGAGCTGCGGCGGCACCGCGGCGGACAACAACGTCTGGGGCGAGGGCCAGCTCGACGCCTTCGCCGCCGTGGAGCGCGCTCCCACGGGCCCCACCGGCATCGTGCGCGGCGTGGTGACGGATGCCTCCACCGGCGCCCCGTTGCCCGGCGCTCGCGTCCTGGCCGAGGGTCCCTTCTCGCGGGACACCCTCACGGATGAGGAGGGCCGGTACTCCCTGACGCTCCCCACGGGGACGTACCGCGTCTCCGCCACCTTCTTCGGCTACGAGCGCCGCGTCGTGGAAGCCGTGGAGGTGACCGAGGGCAGTGTCACCCCCGTGGACTTCGCGCTGAGCCCGGTGCCCTCGCATGCCGTCTCGGGCCGGGTGCTCGACGCCTCCGGGGCGCCCATCGCCTTCGCTCGCGTCACCCTCCTGGGCACCCCCCTGGGCACCGTCCTCACCGACGCGGCCGGCGCCTGGCGTTTCGAGCGCGTGCCGGAGGGCGAGTACGACGTGCGCGTGGAGGCGGACGGCTGCTTCCTGCCTCGCACCGAGCACCTGCTCGTGGACGGCGGCGAGTCGCTGGACCTGGTGCTGGAGTCCCGGACGGATGCCTACGGCTACTCCTGCCGGTACGAGGCGCCCGCCTATGTCGAGGCCACCACGCCCCTCCCGCTGGCGGGGGATGACAGCGTGGTCCAGGTGGGCCTGCCCTTTCCCTTCACCTTCTATGGCCAGACGTACGGCTCCGCCTACGTCTCCACCAACGGCAACCTGAACTTCCTCGCGCCCAACGCGAACTTCGCCAACGAGTCCCTGCCCAGCCCGAATCCGCCCAACGCCGCCATCTACGCCCTCTGGGACGATCTGCTCGTCGATGGGGAGTCCAGCGTCCTGACGCTGACGCGTGGCGAGGCTCCGGCGCGCGAGCTCGTCGTCGAGTGGCGCAACGTGGCCTTCCTCACCGATACGTCCCAGCGCGTCGACTTCGAGATCATCCTCACCGAGCGGGGCCAGGTCCTGATGCAGTACCGGAACCTCGCGGACACCGGATTGGAGCGGGGCGAGTCGGCCACGGTGGGCATCGAGAACGAGACGGGCACCGTGGCGCTGCAGTACTCGTTCAACAGCCCGGCGCTGAGGGATGAGCGGGCCATCCGCTTCGTCCTGCCGCCCAACGGCTTCGTCGAGGGCGTGGTGACCGACGCCAACGATGGGCTGCCCATCGCGGGGGCCACGGTGCGCGCGCTCGCGGGGGGCACGGTGGTGCGCCAGGTCACCACCGGCGCGGACGGCCGCTACCGCCTGCAGCTCTTCCTGGGCACGTACACGCTGGAGGCCTCCGCGCCCAACTACGTCACCGGGACGGACACGGTGACGCTCTCCACGGATGGCGAGGGGGTGACGCGCGACTGGGTGCTGCGCACGGCGCGTGCCGTCATCACCCCCACCGTGCTCGAGTTCATCGTGCCGCGGGGCGAGCGGCGGACCCAGTACCTGACGTTGAGCAACACGGGCTCCGCGCCCCTGGAGTGGAGGTTGCGCGAGACGGGCGGAGAGCGGGCGAGCGTCGTCCCGCGGCGCCGGCCCACCCCGGGCCTGAAGTTCGATCCGAACAGCCACACCACGCGGGACGTCTTCGGGGGCGAGCCGCTTCCCGGCTGGGGGCCGACGCTGGTGGGAGACGTCCTGCGCAGCTGGCCGACGGGGCTCGAGCTGCCCTGGGGGGTGGGCTACACGGGCAACGTCTGGCTCTCGGATCCGACCTCCCGGAGCAACCACGAGTTCACCGTGGACGGGGTGGACACGGGGCGCGACTGGCTGGCGACGTGGGTGGGGCAGTGGCCGGCGGACATGGCCCATGACGCGGGCCGAGGCCTCATGTGCCAGCTCGACGTCGGCGGTGACAACGGCATCCACTGCTGGGAGCCGGCCACGGGCGCCGTGATGGACGCCATCACGGGCGACTTCCCCTGGACGGCCACCTCGCAGCGCGGCCTGGCCTACCGGCCCGATGACGACACCTTCTACGTCGGTGGCTGGAACGAGGGCATCATCTACCACGTCAAGGGCCTGTCCCATCCGGACCGGGGCGCCGTCATCGGCCAGTGCAGTCCGGCGGATGGCAGCATCTCCGGCCTGGCGTGGAACCCGTCCTTCAACGTGCTCTGGATGGCCACCAACAGCCCCAGCGACACCCTCTACGAGCTCAACCCGGACACCTGCACGGTGCTGGCGACCCTGGCGCACCCCAACCCCGGTTTCAGCGGCGCGGGCCTGGAGCTGAACGAGCAGGGCAACCTGTGGACCGTCAGCCAGAACAGCCGCCAGGCGTACCTCATCGAGAGCGGCGTGCCGGTCTTCACGGACGTGCCCTGGCTCTCGGAGAGCCCGGACAGCGGGACGTTGGGCGTGGGCCTCAGCCAGCGGATCGCCGTCACGGCCGATGCCACGGGCCTGGAGCCGGGCATCTACCACGCCACGCTGTACCTGCAGAGCAACAGCGGGCGCGCGCCCACGCTGCAGATCCCCATCGTGATGATCGTCCCGGCGTACTACCAGGGCGTGAACGCGGGTGATGGCACCTATGTGGACCGCGCGGGCAACGTCTGGGCGGCCGATCAGCGCTACAGCCGCGGAAGCTGGGGGTATGTCGACCCGTCGCGGACGGTGCGGACCAGCTCCTCCATCAGTGGCACGGACGATGATCCGCTCTACCAGACGGGGCGGCGCGGCTTCTTCGAGTACCGCTTCGATGGCCTGCCGCCGGGCGTGTATCAGATCGATCTGCGCTTCGCGGAGATCCAGAGCGAGGATCGTCTGGAGCGCGTCTTCGACGTGGTGGGCGAGCAGACCCTCCTGCTGCCGGCGCATGACATCGCCGGAGAGGTGGGCCGGCGGAGGGCGGATGACCACAGCTTCTTCCTCGAGGTCACCGACGGCCAGCTCAACCTCCGGTTCGTCCCGCGCGAGGGGTATGGGGATCCGCTCGTCAACGCCGTGAGGGTCTTCCAGCGGCCGGATCGCTAGGCGGTCCGGGCACGGGGAGGCGGGCCGTCGCGCTGCCTCCCCGTGTGTCTCACGCGTGAGCCGGGGGATGGGCCTCGGCCGGACTCGCGGTGGGGAGCGTGAAGAAGAAGGTGCTCCCCACCCCGGGGCTGCTCTCGACCCAGATCTGTCCGCCGTGCGCGTCCACGAGCCCCTTCACGATGGCCAGTCCCAGGCCCGCTCCCTGCTTCCTTCCCGCGGAGGCCTGCCAGAAGGGCTCGAAGAGGTGGGGCAGATCCTCCTCGGGAATGCCGGAGCCCGTGTCGCTCACCGAGAAGCGCACCCGGCTCCCCACCGGCTCGGCCCGGAGGAGGATCCGCCCTCCCATGGGCGTGAACTTGAGCGCGTTGCCGAGCAGGTTCGAGAGGATCTGCAGCACCCGGTCGCGGTCGGCGAAGACGGGGGGCGCGTCCTCGGGGACGGCGACCCTGAGCTGGATGGACTTCTCCTCCGCGAGCGCGCGATGCAGCTCGGCGGCCTCCCGGACGAGGGGCGCGGTCTGTTCCCATCCCCGGTCCACGGACAGACGGCCGGCTTCCATCCGGGCGATGTCCAGCAGATCCAGGATGAGCCGGGTGGCCCGGTCCACCGACTTCTGGATGGCCTCGAGCGGCTTCGTGTCGGTGGCCCGCTTCTCGGGCGGATGTTTCAGGAGCACCTTCGTGCTCAGCGAGATGACGTTGAGCGGGGTGCGCAAGTCATGGGCGACGATCCGCAGCACCTCGTCGCGGGTGCGGGTGGCCTGCTCGGACTTCTCGTGGAGGCAGGCATTGTCGAGGGCGAGCGCGGCGCGTTGGGCCAGCTCCTCCGCCAGCGCCAGGTCCCGGGCTTCGTAGCGGCGCCCGGACTCGGACATCACGAGGACGAGCGCGCCCAGCGTACGCCCGCGGGTGACGAGGGGGATGATCAGGCCCGAGCGGGGCTCCAGATGGTGGAGCAGCTCCAGGTGATGGGGGTCCTCCGCCGCCGACTCGAGCACCGCCTCGGAGAGCTCCGGCAGGAGCGCCGGCTGCCCCGTCCGCAGCACCTGGGAAATGAGGTGTCCTGGATGGGAGGGGCCGCCCTGGGGAGGGGGCGTGAGCAGCTCGCGGAGGAGCCGTGACTTCTCCGGGGAGGCCGC
The DNA here is from genome assembly GCF_057119385.1 of Archangium sp. Lineage (NCBI taxonomy): Bacteria > Pseudomonadati > Myxococcota > Myxococcia > Myxococcales > Archangiaceae > Archangium > Archangium sp. Next base: position 46,791 of record NZ_DBNGVP010000025.1, read on the forward strand.
CAGTCCTTCCACCCGCTTCACCCGTCCCTCCTCGTCGAGCTGCTCGACCAGGCACCAGTCCGCCAGCGCGGGAACGGCCAGGCCCGCCACGGTGGTGAGCGTGGTCCGTGAGTCGAGCGACGCCGCGAGCCGTGGGCCCGACTCGGCCAGGAAGCGCCACGCCTGCTCGAGCTGCTTGCGCTCGGAGATGTCCTGGATCTGCGAGATGAAATGGAGCGGCTCTCCCCGGGCGCCGCGGACCAGCGAGGCCGTGAGCAGGATGGTCACCCGGTGGCCGTCCTTGTGGATGTAGCGCTTCTCCATCTGGTACGAGCTGATCTCCCCCTGGAGCAGCCGGTGCACGTTGGCCAGGTCCAGCTCCAGATCCTCCGGCCAGGTGATGTCCTGGAACGTCTTGGTGAGGAGCTCCTTGGGGGAGTAGCCGACGATCCCACACAGCGAGCCATTCACGCTCAGGAACCGGCCATCCAGGCCCACCAGGGCCATGCCGATGGGGGCATCCTCGAACGAGGTCCGGAAGCGCTCCTCGCTGTTGCGAAGTCCCTCCTCGGCGCGTTGGCGCGCGGTGATGTCCCGCACGATGACGGTGAGCAGCTGCGTTCCGTCCACCCGCAGCTTCGAGATGCTGGCCTCCGCGGGGAACTCCTCGCCATTCTTGCGCCGGCCGGTGATGGTCCGCCGCTCTCCCATGTGACGGGCCGTCCGCTCGCTGGCCGCGAACTCCCGGAGGTGTTGCCGGTGGAGGGCCTGGAACCGCTCGGGCACGAGCAGATCCAGGGACTGGCCCAGGACCTCGCTCGCCGCGTAGCCGAAGATGCGCTCCGCCCCCGTGTTGAAGAGGGTGATCCGCTGCGCCTCGTCCACCGAGATGATGGCATCGGCCGCGGTGGAGACGATGCCGGCGAAGCGGGCCTCCGACAGCCGGAGGGACTGCTCCATGGCGTGGCGCTGCGCATCCAGCAGGGAGAGGGTGCTCGCGTTGCGCGCGATCACGAGCAGGAAGGCCACCATGGTGACGAGCACGAAGAGGGAGACTCCGAGGGTGGTCCCGAAGAGCCCCAGCCGCTCTCCCAGGATCCACACGCCGCCCACCAGCAGGGGGGTGAGGAGGAGGGCGGGCAGGAGCCGGCGCACCAGGATGCCCCCCACATCGTCCCGGAGGAGCACCCCCGTCAGCCCGTGCTCGGGATGGACGGACAGGATGCCGAGTGACAACAGCAGGAAGAGCGCCGCCGTATGCACGGCCATGGGCGTGAAGGGCGGCAGGAAGGAGAAGAGCCGCCTGGGCTCGGCCAGGCTCCCCTCCAGGTACAGGTACCCGATGAGGACCTGGGCGGAGGTGAGCGTGACGATCAGGGCAAGCGGCCGGGCGGCGAGCCACCCCCTGCGGGTCCTGACGTGCAGCAGGAGGAGGGCCAGCCCCAGGAGGCAGAAGTTCAGCGCCCCCATGGGCGAGGGCCGTCCCGGGAGCATGGGCGCCATGCGCTGGACGGTCTCGCCGAAGAAGAGGAGATCCATACCGGCATCGAGCCCGAAGAGGTACTCGGAGAGGACCAGGCCCCCCAGCAGCAGGGGGATGAGTGCCAGGGCCCTGCCCGACACGCGCCGCGGCCGGCTCGCTCCTTTCGGGTGGAGCAGCCAGAGCGCGGTACCACTCAGGGCGAGGCCGATGGCGGTGTTGGGCATCATGAGGCCCGCGCCCGGCAGGGGAAGGAGCTGGGTGAGGAACCTGCTCCCCAGGGCCCAGCCGAGCAGATCGACACCGGCGACCAGGACGGCGAGCGCACTGGCGATGGAGGCCAGCCGCGCGAGCCCCTGCTGGAACCGATGGAGGGAAGCCCGATGCGGCGACGTCGTCATGGCTCTGGAGGAGGGACTGCCCCTGTGGCGCTGCGAGTGGATACCCTGCTCAACATGAACAGGCGCCCGGCCCACGCCATGGGCCTGGGGGAGAGCACCCGGCGGGGCGCGGACTCGCCCCGCCTCCGGGTGGACGAGGCGGGAGATCCCTTCCTGCTTCCCGGGTCCCCGGGAGAGCGAGCCGCGCGGGGGTTGCGCCGGGTGCCCCACCGGAGCGCACGGTTTGCGCCGGATGACACCGCCGGGCCCTGGACGCACCGTTGGAACGAAGGTTGCTAGCGCGGCAGGACGGGAGGGCGCATGGACGCGCGGGACTGGCGGGAGCGTTACGCGGAGAAGGTGTCGACGGCGGAGGAGGCCATCCGGCTGATCCGGCCGGGGCGGCGCATCCTCATCGGCTCGGGGGCGGCCGAGCCCGTGGCCCTCGTCAAGGCCCTGGTGGAGAAGGGCGAGCACCTGGCCGACAACGAGGTGGTGCACCTGATGACGCTGGGGCCGGCGCCCTACGTGGAGCCCGAGTACCAGCACCGCTTCCGGCACATCGCCTTCTTCATCGGCGCCAACACGCGCAAGGCGGTCCAGGAGGGCCGGGCGGACTTCATGCCCGTGTTCCTCTCGGAGATCCCCGAGCTCATCCGGAGCAACCGCGTCCGGGTGGACGTGGCCCTGCTGCAGGTGAGCCCGCCGGACGCGCACGGGTACGTGAGCCTGGGTGTCTCGGTGGACGTGGTGCGCTCGGCGGTGGAGGCGGCCTCGCTGCTCATCGCCGAGGTGAATCCGCACATGCCGCGCACCCATGGGGACTCCTTCGTCCACGTGAGCCGGTTGCACCGCCTGGTGCCGGTGGATCAACCGCTGCTGGAGCGGCCCCACGAGGCGCAGGACGAGGTGTCGCGGGAGATCGGCGGCCACATCGCGCGGCTGATTCCGGACGGGGCCACGCTGCAACTGGGCATCGGGAGGATTCCGGACGCGGTGCTGGCGCAGCTCACGGGGCACAAGGATCTGGGGCTGCACACGGAGATGATGTCCGACGGGGTGATGCACCTGGTGGAGGCGGGCGTCATCACCGGACGGAGGAAGACGCTGCTGCCGGGCAAGCTGGTGACGTCCTTCATCATGGGAACCCGGGAGCTGTACGCGTGGGCGCACGAGCACCCGGCCATCGAGATGAGGCCGAGCGACTTCACCAATGATCCGGGGGTGGTGGCGCGGAACGAGCGGATGGTGGCCATCAACGGCGCGCTGGCGGTGGACCTGACGGGGCAGGTGGCGGCGGACACGCTGGGCGGGTGTTTCTTCTCGGGGATCGGCGGGCAGGTGGACTTCATCCGGGGCGCGGCGCGCAGCCGGGGAGGGCGGCCGATCATCGCGCTGCCCTCGACGGCGAAGGGCGGCTCGCTGAGCCGGATTCAAGTGGCGCTGGAGGCGGGCACGGGCGTGGTGACGAGCCGCGGAGACGTGCACTACGTGGTGACGGAGTACGGGGTGGCGGACCTGTGGGGGAAGAACATCCGCGAGCGCGCCAAGGCGCTGATCCACATCGCCCACCCGGACTTCCGGGCGGAGTTGATGGCGGCGGCGAAGGCGCGGCACTGGGTGCTGCCGGACCAGGTGGTGCCGAAGGCGCGCTATCCGTGGACGGAGGAGCGGGTGGAGCGCATCCTCTCCGGGCAGGAGCTGCTCATCCGGCCCGCGCGCATCACCGACGAGCGGGCGCTGCAGGAGCTGTTGTACGGGCTGAGCGACGACAGCACGTACCGGCGCTTCCTGTGCTTCAAGAAGCGGCACCCCCACGAGGAGGTGCAGGAGCTGGTGAACCCGGACTACGAGCAGAACATGGCGCTGGTGGCGAGCATGCCGGGCACGGAGGAGCTGGTGGGCGTGGTGCGCTACGACGTGGTGGCCGCGACGGGGCTGGGGGACGTGGCCTTCGTGGTGCGCGATGACTGGCAGGGCCGGGGCGTGGGCACGGCGTTGATGAGGCGCATCCGCGAGGCGGCGCAGGCGCGGGGGCTGCCGGGCTTCCAGGCGGATGTGCTGGTGTCGAACAAGCCCATGCTCGACGTCTTCCACGAGAGCGGGCTGCCCGTGCAGGCCCGCCTGGAGGGCAGCAGCTACCACCTGGAGCTGCTGTTTCCCGACCGCGTGCCGGGCGGGCTCAGGGCGCCGGGGGAGGGACCCAGCGCGGACCCGGCTCGGAGGACGACGGGCTCCGGCGCATGAAGATGTCCGTGGGCAACAGCTTCCCTGGCGAGCTGGTCGGCGAAGTCGAAGGAGGGCGCGGCCTCCTCCGGCTCCAGCATCATCTGGGCTTGCAGCTCCAGCCACCCCGGGCCGTCCCCCAGGCTCCAGTTCGCCGTGTACCAGGCACCGTGTCGTTTCGCCCGTCAGCCCCGGTGCCGCTCTGCCACGCGGTAGAGCCAGGTGAGGGAGTAGTCCAGCAGCGACTGCCGCGAGCGCATGTAGTTGCGGGCCCGGACGAAGGGAAGCCACACGCGGTTGCCCACGAGGACCTGGGCCTCCTCGAGCCTCTGGCGCGGAATCCACCGGCCGCCCAGGTTGCGCACCAGCACCTCCCCCAGGTACGCGCCAATGGCGGGCACCGCGTGCTCGTCGATGGCTTCCCGCAGGCGGCTCTTCGGGAATTCCTCGCACCAGAAGTAGAAGTCGGCGTCCGTGAGCGACTCGGGCGTCGCCTTGAAGACGGAGGGCACCTCCGAGTGCAGCAGCGCCACGAGGTGCTCGGCGAGATCGCTGTAATACTCGAGCGAGCGCTCCAGGTTGTCCACGTCCGGAGGTAGAGCGGAGTCGGCGGGGCGCCACTCCTCGGGCTCAGGAGGGCGCCACGCGTTGAGCTCGGCAATCCTCCGTTGACGCTCGTAACTGGCGGCACGATCCACCACGAGCGAGAGGAGCAGGGCCAGGTCCGGATGGAAACGGGGCTCCACGGGAGCGAGCATGGCGCTGCGCTCATTCAAGGAGCGCAGCACGGTGTTGAAGTCGAGGTCCGGCCGGAGGTGGGCGTGGGCGCGGGCCTGGGCGAGCCGTGCCTCCTTGCTTACGAAGTCCGCGGCGGTGGGCCACGTCACCAGGAGGACGCAGCCATTGGGCAACTCCTCCACCCGGTGAGCCGGCGTGGACAGCATGCGATCGCGGCCGACCGTCTCCACCAGCTTGGGGCCGAAGACGTTGAGCCAGAACACCTCGTAGATTTTATCGAAGCCATCTCTGAACAATGTCTCGTCGTCGCGGCCGAAGCTCGGAAAGTCCGCCAACTCCCCGTCATCAGCGCTGTGGGCCATGGCATGAGGGACCGGGTAGCGGCTGGCCCAGGCGCGCACCATCTCCACGAAGCGGCGGCAGCGCTCCGCCTCCGTGAAGAATGAGAGCGGCTTTACCTTGATGATGATGGTCAGTCTGGGGTGCCGCGGTGGGAGCCAGAGTCCGAGCGACATGTCCAATGCGGGCCACTTCGTCCGGTAGAGCCCGATGGACGTGCTGTTTTCGTCACGTTTCTCCTCCAGCGCTTTCCAGATTGCAGCGCGGGCGTATTTGCGTCGCCGTTTGCCCTCGACGACGTCCGGCATCCATCCGTCAGCATACTCTTCAAGCGCGCGGAAGAAGGGCTCCAACTCGCTGTCGAATGCTGCCAGCGGGTCGAAGGCACCTTTGAAGGTGAGCGTGAGGTAGTCCTCATCTCTCGAACCGTAGAATTCGAGCACCTTCATTGAAACAGCACCTCCACTCCCGGAACCGTGCTCCTGGTTTCTTCCATGGCTGTCCTTGAGTCGCGTGCATTCTTCGGTTTGAGGTCGCCCCCCTCGTAAATGAGGCGGACCCGCTGGACAGTCACATCGCCGCCCTCGCGAAAAAGGGACTGGAGTGAGTCCCGGCGGATGTTGAGCACCTCGCCATACCTGGTCAAAGCCTCCTGCGCGTCTGCAATCATCTGTGCCTTCAGGGCTTCGTAATTCAATCCCGAGAGGTCACGGCTCTTGAAGCTGAACGCCTCCACGCGCCGTGGCCCACCGCCAATTCCTCCCTCTTCGATGACGAGCACATCCGCGAAGCGCAGGCCGGTGCCCGGCTTGCGTACGCCCACCTGTGTTTCAACGCGGGGCCTGTCGAAGTCCCCCAGGAAGCGGCGCTCGGCCCGAGGCTTCAGCGCGTCCTCTTGCAGCAGCTTCACCATGTCGCGCTCGAAGGCCATGCCCCGGG